>CAIXME010000177.1 GCA_903920425.1 uncultured Pirellula sp.
CCAAGTTTTGAGCGGCATCACCGAGGCGATACTCGCGTATGACTGGCAAGACGCATTTGAAAGAACCGCACATCTCCTCTTTGATCAAGTGGAGACGCCCTACACGTTCCTGCATGAAGAAGGGCAAGAAGCATTTCAATGGTCAGCCAACCAAGTAGCGGATTTGATCGCCTTTATCCATGTGATGAACTTTGAGATTACAGAACCGGAACGCATGAAAACTGCCCTCGCGCGTTTTGAAAAAGTGATCGCGTTGAGTCGGGAAACATGGAAATTGATCGGTAAAGAAACGGATAACGATCGGGAATGGATCCCTGGCCCCAACCAAAACTCCATCATGTTAGGAAACGTGCGAGGCGGACGGATGGGTGCGAACTGGGGAAAGGTACTCGATCATGCCGAGCAATTGCTGAAGGGCGAAAGGCTACTGCCCTTTTGGAGAGGATTCCCGAACGGCAACTCGTTGATGTGGTTTGGAGGCAATGGTTCTTCGTTTAAAGTGCATCCAACACTAGGGATCAATTTGCGAAAGGTGTTCACCGAACCAAAGCGATTCGATTTCGTTCTATGGATGCAAGGGACCGGCGTGGCTCCATTCCTTGAAGAGGGAGAAATTGTCAACCTCAACGAATGGCAATCGATGTCGGATATGTTTCACGGTCGAATGCCATTCTTTGCCCTTTGGATCAATTAAAACCCACCACCGACAATCGCGACTAACGCCGCGATGATTATGGCTCGTAGCACTCAAGGACGTGCACCCACGTGCATGGAAAAATCATTTGCCTGCAGCTTTTTCGCAAGCTTTTAGAACGCGAAGCATGTTGCCTGACATCACTTTGTGGATGTCTTGTTCTGTGTAACCTTTCCTTAAAAGAAGCTCAGTGAGTACAGGATAGGTTGAAACGTCCTCAAGTCCCTTAGGGAGCACTTCGATACCGTCATAGTCGCTACCCAACCCCACGTGGTCGATACCAGCAATTTTGGCGACGTGATCAATATGGTCAGCAACGAAAGATGCGTTGCCCGGAACAATTGGGTGCGTGCCTCGCCATTTCAGCATGGCTTTGCTAACGGCGTCGGCATCACCAGCAAATTCTTTTTCAAAGTTGCGTCTGACGTCAAACATGTCTCGCATATTCTTGGCCGATTCCGGAACCACGAATCCGGAGAAGAAGTTGATCATCACAATTCCGTCGTTCTCTTTGACTCGCTTGAGAATGTCATCAGGGACATTGCGAGGATGGTCGGCCACCGCCAACGCTGAGGAGTGCGAAAACATAATGGGCGACTTTGTGATGTCCAAGACATCGGACATCGTCGCAGGAGAAACGTGGGAAAGATCGACAAGCATCCCGAGTCGGTTCATCTCGTGAACGACTTCTTCTCCGAAAGGGGAGAGTCCATCGTTCTTCGCATGATCGGTTGCAGCATCGGCCCAGTCCAACGTATCGCCGTGCGTCAAAGTCATATAGCGAGCCCCCTTCGCGTAAAGCTCTCTCAACTTTGGAATGGAGTCCTCGATGGAATGGCCTCCTTCCACACCCATGAGCGATGCAATTTTGCCTTGTTCGCGAATGCGTTCTACATCGGCCGCATTCAGAGCGATTTCAAATACATCAGGATACTTTTTGACGAGTGCCAGCACGCAGTCGCACTGTTCCATTGTCGTTTGAAATGCGGTACCTGCTTGTCGAGTTTTTGCTGGCACAAAGACCGACCAGAATTGAGCACCGACGTTTCCTTTTTTGAGACGAGGAATATCGGTATGCAATTTAGGAGCATTCCAAAGGTCGGTCTTCTCAAACCGAAGGTCGTTCAATTCTCGCACGGCCCAAGGCAGATCGTTGTGTCCATCCCAAACGTATCCCGCTGCATGTATCTTGCGTGCTTGTTCAGAGACATCGATCTCCTGAGCATCCGACCGACCAACAATCGTCGCTAGCGAGGTTGCCGCCACCATGCCGATCGCGAGGGTCACGGAATGGTGATGGTTGGCAAGACGATGCAGGCCTCGGAACGCGACAGGAATCATGCTGGTTCTTTCGATTTCGATGAAATGAGCAAATAAAAAAGAGAGGCTAGAACATTGTCCTAGCCTCTCTTTTATTAATCAACACGTATTCTGCGACGGTTCGGTCTCAGTTTCTGCGTGAGTCCGCAACGGATGTCGGACTGGATTAGGTACCTTGACCGCCACGTTGACCACGACCACCGCGTCCGCCAGGACCACCAGGTCCGCCTGGGCCACCAGGACCGAATTGTGGAGCAGGAAACTCGAACTTATCGCCTTTCATGGATTCCATGGTTGCTTTTTGTTCTGCGGTCAGGATCTCTTGAAGCTTTTCATCGCTTTCTTTGCGCATGGTTTGCATCTTTTCCATCACTTCTGGGCCAGGAGGTCCGCCGGTGAAAAGGCTTCGCAAGGATTCGCCTGCGGCCTTTTCGACGTCAGCCATCTTGGTCTTTTGTTCATCGGAGATCTTCAGACGGGTTGCTAGTGCAGCCGTGTTGACGGAGCGCACACCGTCGCGTTGGATCAACAAACCGAGCAATCGATCCATTTGCTTTGGATCCAAGATCTCTTCGATTTTCGAATCTGCTTTGAGGGACATTTCTCGCATTTTGGACATGTCAGGAGGTCCGCCAGCCTGTCCGGCTTGCATCATGCTCCGCATTTCCTTCATCATTTCTTCTGCGGAGGTATCCAATTCCTTGGTCTGATCTTCGTCGACCTTCAGCTCGGTGCGAACTTCTTTCATTCGTAGCAGGGACGAAAGACCGCCACCGCCCATCATTCCGCCACCCATTCGCATTCCGCGCCCGCCGCCAGGACCGCCGCCACCAGGGCCACCTTGACCACCTCCGCGTCCGGGACGGTTTCCTTCTTCCTGAGCAAAAGCAACAGGTACGGCTGCACCCATCATGCAACCAACTAACACAACTCTGGACAGCGCACTTGAAAATCGCATTGGTAAACCTCTGGCGGAGATAAACGTGAGGAGGAGACATCAGAGCATCCTAAACGCGGATGCCCTTGGGAATTGAAACCCGAATCATGAATAGACGTTCCGCAAATTGTAAAATAATTTCGGGCTCGCCATTGGAAACGGCCAGGCTCCAATTAAAGAGAGCCGGCTCAAGCCTAGAGTGGCTCAAAGAAAGTGCAGCAAACGCGACGGCATAAACGAAAAAAGGCACCGCAACATTACCAAAATCAGCCGAAGGTCCTCTCCCTCCTCCAGCCAGCTTCGATTCAATCGCGGTGCCATTTTGTACCGGTTTGGGATCAACTATCGAACACACACACTCACTCGCCCAACGTCGATCTCCCGATGATTTAAAAGAAATGCAGCTTGCATGCCAATGGGACCATCCTCTTTGGTCGCCTTGCACGACCTTCCGGGCAAAGCTCCGTTCTTGGAGTTGTCCATTCCCCATGCGGCTCAGAATGGCAGCTAATACGCCACAAAAAAGATTTTTGAATTCTGCGACCACTGCCGAGAAAATGCGGCTCAGCCCCAACCGCCCCTGCTCTGCTGAAAAAGCGAGCATTCGAAGAGCTTGTTTTTTAGGCAGATTCATTTGCGGTGCTGGGGCAGCGAATGTGGGTAGTGCGAGATCTGCGGATAGCAGGCTAAAGGGCCGGGTAAAATCTCGCTGATTGGAGTGGATGACTGCTTTACATTCGGCGTTTTGCGCAGATACTTGCCGCCGCGGGCACATCGGAACTCGCACGTCTTGCGTACCACTTTCCGGAGAAGCAATATGCCAACCACATGGATGTCTCGTCTGGCAGTTTCGGAGCTTTCCACCTATCGCTGGTCCTTTGAGGAGGACGTGATCCGCTACCGCGAATCGGGTTTCAATGCTGTCGGCGTCTGGCGTCCAAAACTATCCGATTGTGGGGAAGCCAAGGGATTAGACCTTTTGCATGAACAAGGCATGCGTGTTTCGTCACTGAATTGGGCTGGTGGCTTTACCGGCAGCGATGGCCGCACGTTTCGCGAAGCGATGCATGACGCCTTGGATGCTATCGATGTTGCAGCTCAAATTGGGGCCGATTGCTTGGTGGTGCTGGCCGGCAGTCGCTCTGGGCACACTCGCAACCACGCAAAACGCATCCTAACCGCAGCTCTCAAGGAGCTGGCAGAAGCAGCACAAGCCGTCGGCATCCAATTGGCTGTCGAACCTATGCACGTTGGATGCGCTCATGAATTCACCTTTCTAACGAGCATTCCGGATACGCTTGACGTTATTTCCAACATTGGCAGAAGCAACTGTGGTGTTGTTTTTGATTGCTATCATATGGCGCAAGACGAAAATGCCATCGAATGGTTGCCGTCAATTGTTCCCTTTATCCGCCTGGTACAACTAGGGGACTCCAAGTGCGCACCGATGGGGGAGCAAAATCGCTGTATGCTAGGCGATGGCAATGTCCCTCTGGCGGCTATTGTCAAGACGATTGAACAGTACGGCTATCGCGGGTTCTACGAGGTGGAATTGCTCGGTGAGGACGTCGAGCATTTAGAGTACCTCGATGTTTTAGAGCGTTCCTTTCAAACGATTGCCGGTTACTGGTCTAAATAGTAACGAGCCACTTATCTCATTTGGCTCGGTTACCGGCGTCCAGCATTTTCTTTCTGGGCAAGATAGGTAGACAACGCAGAGTTGTCCGCGTAGGGGAAGTGTGAATAGGCCCCTACAACCCGATCATGCATTGCGAAAGGAACGACCGATGCTATCCAACGTCAGAATCGTTTTGCCGGGCTAGCAATGCTAGCCTCTGCCGAACGCGCGTTGGTTTGCTACGATACTTCCGAGTACTAGACCCGGCACAGCATGAGATTTCGCCTTACACATAATCAGCAATCGATTGTCCGATTGGGCATGCTGGTCGTCTCTTGTAGCATGCTGTTCCTCTCGGGAGAACAGGTGCGAGGGGAAAGTTCCAGAACGACTCCCATTGTTCAAGCGATTCAAAAAGCGGAACCAGCCGTCGTCAACATCCAGGGCAACAAGACGATAACGAACTCGTCGACTTCCGGCCCCGCGACCAAGCAAGAGGTCAACGGGATGGGGACGGGCGTAATCATCGATCCTCGCGGGTACATTGTCACGAATTACCATGTGGTCGACGAAGTTGGTCGAATCGAAGTTACGCTTGCAGACGGTGCGACCGCGGTAGCACAGTTGCTAAACTACGATCCAGAGACGGATTTGGCGCTGATCAAGATCCCGACAAGCCGCGAGCTGCCCGTCATCGATGTAGGGCGCAGCGAAGATCTCATGCGGGGCGAAACCGTGATTGCTATCGGCAATCCGTTTGGGTACCAGAACACGGTTACCGTGGGCATTATCAGCGCTCTACACCGAGACATTCCAGTAAACGGAACTCAACAATACAACGATTTGATTCAAACCAACGCAGACATCAACCCGGGCAACTCGGGCGGCCCGTTGATCAACATTGACGGCGATGTGATTGGAATCAACGTGGCGGTACGCGTTGGGGCCCAAGGGATCGGCTTTGCCATTCCAATCGATACTGCTTTGGAGGTCATGGCAGATTTGGTCGCCGCGCATCGAGAGACCGGTTCGCACGGACTTAGCTTTTCCAAACAGTTGGATGAGAAGGGTAATCAGCTGGTCATCCGCGATAGCAAAGGGGCACAAAGCAACTCCAGTCGCGATATCAGGATGGGAGATCGTTTATCGAGTGTAGACGGCCGCGCTATTCGGAATCGGCTTGAGCTGGAGTTCGCACTGTTGGACAGACGCGAAGGGGACACCGTTGAGTTGGGCCTGGAACGTAACGGGACATTGGTGTCACACTCGATCAAACTGATTGGTGAGAAGAACCACACCGAGACCGATACAGTCCGAGCCGCATGGGAGCAGTTGGGAATTCGATTGACTGCAGTGCCGGCGTCTGCTGTCGCTGGAGTTGGAGAAGACTACAAAGGTGGGCTTCGTATCAGCGAAGTGAGGCCTGGAAGCCCAGCCGAACGCGCTCGACTTGCAACAGGTGATATTGTTGTTGGGGTAATGGATTGGCAAACACCCAAACTCGAGTCCCTGGCTTGGATCCTTGCTAACCCGAGCTTTAAGAACGCAAGCTCAGCCAAGTACTATCTCGTTCGAAAGCGGGCTCGCCTGACCGTCGCGATGAGTGCTGAGTCCAGTGCCGCATCGTCTCTATCCCGCAATGGCAGCCGCGACGTACGCTAGTACGCGTCTTGCCGGAGGACGACAAAGAAGGTCTTGAAGAGGATTTTGATATCCATCCAAATCGACCATTCGCGAATGTAGCGGTGGTCTAAAAAGAGGCGAGCCTCCATCTTCTCCGTGGTATCCGTTTCGCCCCGACTCCCTTCGACTTGCGCAAGTCCCGTGATACCTGGTTTGACTTTGTGTCGCATCATGTATCCGCGGATTAGCTTGCGAAAATGTTCGTTGTGGGCATTCGCATGCGGCCTCGGGCCCACCAAGGACATCGAGCCCTCAATCACATTGAAAAGTTGTGGTAACTCATCAAGCGAGGTCTTGCGGAGTATCGCGCCCACTTTGGTGATTCGGGGATCGTTTTTCGTAGCCTGCTTGACCACCGGGCCATTGTCGCAGGTGTACATGGTTCGAAATTTCCAGACCAAGATTTCCTTACCATCTAACCCGTATCGCTTCTGACGAAAGAAAACGGGGCCTTCGGAAGAAAAGCGGACGAGCGCCGCACACACCAACAGAATGGGAGAAACAAGGACGACACCGATCAAGCTGATCGAAAGATCGAGGAATCGTTTCAGCCAGCCGTCGACGCCGTACATGGGAGATTCGAAAACGCTCACAACGGGCAATCCACCAACATGAGTCCAGCGAGAGTGCAGCAATTCAAATACAAAGAAGTCCGGAACGATGTAGGCTGATGCGGTGGTGTTTGCTAACTGGTTAAGCAACGACTGGATTCGCTTTTCCGCTCTCATAGGCAAAGTCAGGAGAACCGTATCGATTTCGCCAGCTGCGATCATTTCCATTAGCTTGGTAGAGTCACCCAGGAACGGAGCGACATCGTCGGCCGCGCCAATCCGTCGATCGGAATCGCGAGTATCTCCGCGGTCGTCAAAGAAACCCACAATCGTCAAACCGCTATCCACAGCGATCGTCGCATTGCGTGCAATCTCAAGCCCGAGTCTGTTGGCCCCTACGATCGCAGTCTTTCTCGTTCCAAAACCGAGACGCCCCATCGATTCGAGGATGCTTCGGATGCTCATATGCGAGCACAGCAATAACAATCCGCCAACGAAATACCATGCAACAATAGTGCTTCTGGCGAAGGATTCCGTGGTTCGCGTAAACAGTCCCACCATGAGTATGCATACAAATGTGGTCGTCCAAGCAACGGTGGCAAGACTAACTTCGTTATCTGCGGTCCTGCCTCTGCTCGGACGATATATCCCAAACAGTTCTCCGATCACGAATAGCAGAATACAAGCGACTAAACTGCTGGTCGTGGTCGCCTGGTTCAAGGGTTGCTGAGTCAGCCACTGGACCAATGGTAGCGACAGGCATAGCAGGATCGAATCTGCGATATGCAACAGGGTTGGCAAGAGCGATCTCGTCGTTCGAATGTTGACAGCTGGCATAATAGAACGCATCGTTCGGTTTATTCGTTACAGAAGTTCCATTCGGTACAATCGGCAACGATTGCTCGATGCTAAATGTCCGATCACGAACGGTAGGTCATGAACCCGCAACATGCGAACTGTTTCTGGTTCTGCAGGTTTTGAGACAACATCCCAAACCGCAATAACCGCTACTTTCCTGAAAATGAGACATATTCTCTCGAGGGAGAACTCTTGTGCTGCTGGTACCGATAAACGAAATGCGGTACCGCCAGACTATGACGCGAGTTTGCAACTCCCACCTCCATTCCTTCGATGGTTCAACGCATGCGAGAATCTCTCAGTATCATATTTCCAGTGCGTGACCATCAGTCTCAGATTGAGGCAAGAATCGAAGGGTTGCTGGAACTGCTGTGCGAGCTTACCAACGACGTTCAAGTGATCGTGGTGGACGATCAGTCCGAGGATGCGACTCCGGAAATTCTCGATGAAATGCGTCGTCGGTTCCCTCAAGTAAACGTGATTCGAAACTCCAAGGCGGTCGGCCCCGCTCAGGCAGTGGAATCGGTGCTTTGTTTGGCTCGAGGAGACTTCATTTTTCTGCATCAGTCCTACGATGCCATCGATTTTGAAGAGATTTTGCAGCTATGGCAATTGCGTCGCGATGAGCAACTAGTGATCGCTCGCGCTGCGACCCGCGTGCGTCGCATTGACCAACAATTGCTGCAACGTTTGCAGGATTGGGGCCGAAAACTGGAAGAGCATTGGCCCGTCCCACGCGCTGTGGTGAATGGGTTGCAGATGATGCGCAAGGACGGTGTTAAATCGTTGTCCAAAGTAAAGGATACAGCAGAGGATCTTGAGGTGACTCATCAATCTCACCGCCGTATCACTGCTCCCAAGTTTATTCACGGAGCCCCAACTACGTCGCATCAGAATGCCGAGATACGGTAACGCAGCCTACTGCTCCGCATATTTTTTTAGCGTATCCAGCGTGCTTTGAAGCCGGTTCCATGCGTTGAGCAAACTAGACTCGGATAAATCATCGAGCTGGCGCACATTGGTAGAGATCTCCTGCAAGAACCGGTTCCATTGCATAGCGCATTCAGGGATCATTCGTACCCGATCTTCGCAAAGATGCCTTCGTTCCGTTGCCTTTCGCAACATCTTTCGTTGAATGGAACAAGGCGTTTCGTCTTCAGCGCGCGTTTTGGCTTGGCATTGCAACAACTCCTGTCTCGCTTCGATCCAACGAGTCTCCGCGATTCGCTTTTGGTTGCCCCAATATTCCGGTAACTCCTTTTCGAGCCACACGGTAACACGTTGCAACTGCTGACGGATCTCATCGGTTTGCTTGCCGGTATCGTGTCGAAGTTTGGCGACCTTCTCGAGGAACATTTCGATCGCTTCGAGACTCTTGACCTTTGCTTCAGCCATGGCCGCGTTGATACTCCTCGATGAGTTCTGCTTTGCGCATCAAGTAGGGTACGTGGCGTTCGCTCGCATCAACAAGACGGACCAGCTGCTTCATCTCCTGCTCAAACTCTGCGGAAAACTTCATGTGCTCCTGATCGCGCCATGAGGTGGCAAGCTGTTGCATCTGCTGCGAGAGTCTCGTCGACGCGTCTGAGAGTAAGCCAGAAAACCGTTTGAGCTGCATGGCAAAATTCCGCAGCTGCTCTGGATCTACGATTGCTTGTGCCATGTTTGGCTCGTTCCATTGAGAAGTAGAATAGGACGAACGACAGTTCGATACCTTTCTATCTTAACACAGGTGATCACGTCTTAATACAACCGCAACCCACGAGGTTCCCAACTCGTCGCGGCGCGCGGAAGGAGCCCGGCAGATGGAGGATGCGGCGTCTAAACAGATAGACAAAGCGGCGGGCTAGATCCTGATAACGATTTTGAACCCATGGAATCAGGCTGCTAGCGGCAGCCCTATGGGATTCGTCCTGTGATCCATGCTCTCGCAAGTCGCGATGCAGAACTTTGCATCGATTATTGAGGGGCTGCCGTGTTAGCGAGTTCTCGTGCCTTGGATGCCGAGGGCCAAAGGAGCCAGTTGATATGCACCGTAAAATGCTGGGCCAAAGACCAAATCGCTCTGAAGAGTTGGACGGAAGAATGGCAAACCATTCCAGTAACAGGTCATCAATCCACTGAAAGAACGATCGTAGGGCAGCAATGGGTCGAGCCATGATCCAAAATTGCTAACCAGAAAAAAAGCGACCGATCCGCAGAGGCATGCTATACCGACTGCAATCCACGATTGCCAAGGTGCATTCTTGGTGCGATTTGCTGCTGCAGAAAAGCAGCTACCGACCAAAACCATCGAAGCCATTGCTAAATAATTGAAGAGCATGGATTGAGCGGAGTAGAACCCCATTCCAGGTGTTCCCATTACTTGGCCCAAACAATCCCCTGCAAAAAGTGTTGCCAACGGCAAAGCCCATCGCAAAGGCCCACAAACCATCAGCCCACAGAAAATCGAGAGAGCACCAAAAGCACCGAAGTTCTCGGGCAAAGGAGCAAAGCGCAGGACAAGTGTGATTACGGCAAAAAGGCAAGCCGCACCCACAATCATCGTTTGTGATTTGGAGCCGCTTGTGGAATTCGGGCGAGTATTCAGTTGCGAGTTTTGCATGTTTTGTCTGTCTGATCGATTATACGAGGCCTTTTCGTTGCCCCAGAAAGTACTAGCAACGCCCTCGTTTTGCAAGCTCTATGGGCAATTTCCCGAGGGACGATCAAGCGGCTCGACGGTCGTCTTGCTGCATTCGCCTCATTTTTTTGCGTTCCGCCTTGCTCATCGGGCGATTTGAATTGTTTTCGTCGCCGTCGTCTTCGTCAGCATCAGGCTGTGTTGACGGCAATGATTGCCCTTGCTGAATAGGAACTGGTTTGACAGGTGTGGCGCTTTTCGCCACCGTTTTGTCGTCGTTTGGAGGATTCAGTTTGAGGCCATCAAAGAGTCCGAAAAAGCTTCGCTTTGCAGTCTTTGTAGCCGCGGCCTTTTCAGGCTTAGGCGTCGCGGTATTACCCGTTTTGGCTGTTGAGTTTTCGCCATTGGATACGGCCGTCTTCTTCGACCCAAAGGATAGCCATGGCTTTTTCGTTTTGCTTTGACTGCTATCGTCCGAGCCTGATGCTCCTGCTGACGATTTCTTGACCGTGGTGGAGGATCGGGAATCGGCTTGGTTCAACGCTTCGTCGGCGTTCTGCTTTTTCCTGCCTAACTTGGGTAGCCAGTTGCGTTTCGTTTTGGTCGCGGGCTCGGCCCCTTCCAGCGTACTAACCGTGGTGGATCGACGTAACGGCCAGAAGGATTTCTTGTCCTTTTTGTTTTCCGATGGTTGGTTCGGGCTTGTAGAATCTCCTGCGCGTGTGGCGCTGGACGATGGCTGAGCATGGGTGTTCCTCGACGAATCCTTGCTGTTGCCGTCTTTGCTGGAACTCTTAGCCATTGGCGAATCGGTCAAATCGCGATCCACGGCCTGTTGGGCGCTCGCTGCAGCGCGATTGCCGCCGATGCCAAACCAGCCGGGTGCCTTCGTTAACCCTCGGTCCTCAACAGGGCCATCATCTTGCCTGAGCGGCTCGCCTTCGAGTTGCTCATTCTGCTCGTAACGATTGGGGATAAAGCCGAATAAGCGTTTTCGCGGATTCTTGGAACTCTCTCGTTCGTCCTGCGTACGCTTCCCATTGGAGGAATCATCGCGTCGAGCGTCTGCGGGGACAGAGGCCGTTCGAGAGGAGCGACTCGCAGTGGATGTTTCGCTATCGACGTCCTCTTCGTCAAGTGGATCGAGTTCACGGCGGCGCGGCCAAGGCATCCGCCATTTGGATCGCTTGGCTTCCGAATCGATGTCGGCGTTATCCGTCGTATCCGAATCGGTCGCCCGTGGTCGTCGTTTAGGAAGCGAAGGCATTTTCCACTGGATCGGGGCAAGGTTCGCTCCCTGCCTTTGCAAGAATCGCTTCTGTGCCTGAATGTAAGTTTGCCTCAGATAGATCCCTGAAGCTTGAAATACAGCCAGTACACCTCCAAGCCAGCAACTACCCACAATCATGTCGATCGTTGCTGGGGACCAGGTCGTTTTAATCAAGTTAGTTCCCAGCAACGCCGACGTCGCCCAGGCGGAAAGTCCAATCAGCCAACATGCAACACTCATCGGCGCAGATTTGAGTTCACCGCACAACCGAATCCCCAAAACACCCACGATCGAGGCAAAGGAAGCAAGTACGAGAGGCCAGCCACCATACCCAATCTCTTTCTTCGACCATCCGTCGATCGTCTTACCCACCAGCTGGAGCACCGATGTGGAGGCATCGAAACTTGAAAAGAGTGCGACGCAGGCTAGAACAGCCCATATGCGATACCGTGCACGATAGTCGTCCAACTTGTGCCTTCGCAGCTGGAAGATCATCCATGCCGAGATTGCCGTCAACATCCACAGCTGGCAGGTTAGCCAATGCGCAATGCTATAGGAGGAACGCAAATGAAAAAGCTGGGCAATCCATCGCGTGTCGATTCCTGCGGCGAGCCATGCGCTTGCCTTAGGTTCGGAATCACCAGGGACGTGAGTCCAATAATGCGCTACGACCAGCGTTATCCACAATGCCCACATCAGGCTTAGGACTACGCTGAGTGTGCCTCGCCGAACGGGTATGAGCTGCACCATTCGTTGCTGGCACGTTTTTCGAACCGCTTGGCTATAACCAGGATCGCGGTAGCCAAGCGTCAATCCATCCTCGTCTTTGAGGCTTTCGAGCTCTCGAGCGCGTAGACGCTTTTTTGCCCGAACCGCTTCCACTGCGTACTCCGAGTCTGCCGCAACGGCATCGAGCATCACTCGGCGGCGTCGATCGATCCGATTGGTTCTCGATAGAGGCATACGTCGTTCGCTTAAACGCTTGGTGAGGAGGCTCTGAACAGAAGGCACGGGTTATCTATCTTGACTCATCGCAGTTTACGCTTTAAACGTCAAGGTCAGTCCCATTTGCATGGCTCACAATGCTGGTATTTCTTGCTTAATCCCAACCAAACATCCTCCGGTTTTCGAAATTTTTTTGATCCAAACCGAGCTTCATCAACGCTTAAGGTTCGACTGCAATACTTTCGGCTGGAAGCGGCTTGGCTGCGTACGGATTGCCCTGACAACCACAGCGGCCAATCCGGCAATGATGAACCTCATGAGTTTGAAAGTAGTGGGACCGATTGAAAAGCGTCAACCTAATTGGATCGATAGCCGTTTGCAGTCTCATTGCGGGCATTGGATTCTTTGCGTTGGGGCGTCCACCTCGCAATGAATCGCGACGGCCAGGACGCAGCAATGTATTGCTCCGTCCCGAAATACAGCCTTCGTCCCATGATCGCACCACCAACCCCAATATCGAATCGTCCACCAATGCTGCCCCCAGCAATGGTTCCGAGACTCGTGGGTTAGCAGTTTCCACTGCCGCCCACGAGTCTGCGGTAAACGCAACCAACACGAATTCTGCCGAGTCTTGGTCCCGATTTCGTGGGCCAAATGGCACGGGCGTAAGCCATGAACTTGAAATCCCAACCCAATGGGACGACAACACGAACTTGCTTTGGGCTACCGAACTACCAGGTGCGGGTTCATCGAGCCCCGTCCTCACCGATAAGTACGTGTTCATTACCTCCTACTCAGGGTATGGAGAAGAGAAGCGGTCCAGTTCCAAGATCGACCAACTCGAACGCCAGTTGAACTGCATCGATCGCGTCACTGGAAAATTGATTTGGTCCAAATCGACCAAGGCTGTGATGCCAGAAGACCCGTATCAAGGTATGGGGATGCCCGAGCATGGATACTCCACCAACACTCCTGTAACTGACGGGGAAACCGTTTTTGCATTCTTCGGCAAATCAGGAGTGTTCGCGTACGATCTAAAAGGCAATCAACTTTGGCAAGCATCTGTAGGTACAGAGTCGGGCAATCGAGGATGGGGAACGGCATCGAGCCTCATCCTTTACAAGGATTTGGTCATCGTAAACGCCTCGGAAGAAAGCCAAGCCTTGATCGCTTTGGACAAGAAGACGGGCAAAACAATATGGTCAGCACCAGCATCCATTCTCGAACTAGCCTATGGCACGCCCGTCATTGCACAAGTAGACAAGGATCGCGATGACTTGGTAATCGCAGTACCCGGCGAAGTTTGGGGGCTGAATCCAAACACGGGCAAACTGGTTTGGTTTGTTGAAACGACACTTACGGGCAACCTGTCCCCCAGCGTTGTGATTGATGAAGATAAAATTTATGTCTTTGGAGGCTATCGTTCATCGGGCAGTTTGGCGATCCAACTTGGTGGCACAGGAAACGTGACCAAGTCCCATATCCTTTGGACGAGTCGCAATTCCTCTTACGTCGTGACACCTGTTCTCCACGAAGGCAATCTCTACTGGATCGATGATCAAGGAATGTACTTCTGCGTTTCTGCGAAGACCGGAGATTTGATAGAGAAGAAGCGAGTTACCGGGATTCGATCGGGAGGCAGACCAGTTTACGCATCTCCGATTTCCATCTCTGGAAAAATCTACTTGCAGACCAGGAATAGCGGCTTGTTTGTTATCGCAGGCGAACCTTCGCTCAATGTTTTGAAGCAAAATAAATTCGCATCTGACGACAGTGTTTTCAATGCGACACCAGCTGTTTCACAAGGACAGTTGTTTTTGCGGTCCTATTCCAAGCTGTACTGTGTGGGAAAGCAAACCAAGGGC
>CAIXME010000178.1 GCA_903920425.1 uncultured Pirellula sp.
ATTGCCCAATATGAACTCGCATACCGAATGCAAACGAGTGTCCCCGAAGTTATGGACATTTCGAGAGAGACACAAGCGACCCTTGATGACTATGGTGCGAAGGTCGGGACAGCGAGCCTTGCCAACAACTGTCTATTGGCAAGACGACTCGTGGAATCGGGTGTGCGTTATGTTCAACTTTTCGATTGGGGATGGGATTTCCACGGAACAGGGCCAGCAGAAGACATCCGGGAAGGACTAACTACAAAATGCGCGACGATGGATCGACCTGTAGCCGCGTTGATTCGGGACTTAAAGCAACGAGGATTGCTGGATGAAACTCTGATTATCTGGGGTGGCGAATTCGGACGGACCCCGTTCCGCGAAGGGCGAACCGCTGTTGGTGCTCAGCTTGGTCGCGATCATTACCCAGACTGTTTCACCATGTTCATGGCTGGCGGTGGAACCAAGGGCGGCTTTGACTACGGCAGCACCGATGAACTCGGCTTCTCTATTGTTGACAAACCCGTACACGTGCACGATCTACAAGCGACTTGGATGCATCTATTAGGTTTCGATCACACGAAGCTAACGTATCGATTCCAAGGTCGAGATTATCGACTCACAGATGTGCACGGAAACGTCGTCCGCGATCTGCTTGCATAACGTAGTAGTCCCCCTCAACGGTTATGACACACGTTGATTGGAAACATCCTTTGCAAGCGAACTTAGTTCCTTCCAAAACGTAACGTATTTGTCACGGTCTTTGATATAGGTGTCATCAAAAACGGCTTTTCGCAGTTCTTCCCGTTGTTCAACAAACTTCGAAAAGTCTCTTGGGTCGTCAGGGGAAAAGACCGGGCAAGGTCGATCGTAGACGATGGCCGCCCCTTTTTCTCCTTGGGTATGGAATCGCGACAATCCAATGACGCGATCTGCAACGTAGATTGCCTCATTCAGCTCGTGCGTCACCATCAAAATAGTGTATTGTGGCATCCGCCCCTCGCGCTTTGCTATCAAGTTCTCTTGATAGAACCTTAAGAGCATCATCTGCAGATCCTCTCGCATCGCCTCGTCCAATGCGCCGAATGGTTCGTCAAGCAGAACAACCTTAGGTCGCATGATGAAAGCTTGTGCAACAGCGACGCGTTGCCTCATTCCTCCCGACATCTCACCCGGATATTTCCCGCAGGCGCTCTCTAGGCCAACCTGATAAAGAAACTCTTTCGCCCTCCGGTTATGTTCTCGTCGCTTTGCAATGTACTTGCGAGGAGTAAAGAACCGAGTCAAGAAAGTAGTCTCATCGAGTTTTAGTCCGAAGCTGACATTTTGCTCTGCGGTCAGAAAATCGTATAGCGAGTACTGTTGGTAAACGATGCCAACGTTGCGATTTGGGCCTCGAACAGGGATTCCATCTGTCCGCACTTCACCTGAGGTTGGCTTGTGCGTTCCGAGAATCGCTTTGAGCAAAGTACTCTTGCCGCAGCCGCTTGGACCTACCAACGCAACGATCTGCCCCGGCAGCACCTGCAAATTGATGTTATCCAGCACGGCATGGTTGCCGTAAGTCTGGCTAAGCGATTGCACTTCGAGTGCGTAGTGGACGGCGGGGGGTGGTTTCACAGTAGATATTTTTCAATCCAGTCAATCAACAAACCATGGACAAAGTTTACGGCGTAGGGTCGCGAGACTCCATTCGGCCAGCAAGCCAACCATTGCCAGAATAAACAAGTAAACGTACACAACACTCATGTTGAGAATCCGAGATTGCATGCGTATCTGGTATCCCAAACCAGCATTCCCGACGACCATTTCCGCAGCTAGGAGAAAGACCATCGCTGGTCCAATCTGCAGTCGAATACTATCGATAATCTTAGGTAAAATTTGTTTCCAGATGACCTCATAGATAATCTCAAATTCCGATGCACCAAGCGTATATGCCTTGTTGATCGCTTCGTCGGATACATCCTGCCTAACCGCCTGGTAGATCGATTGGGTCATAGAAAAAAAGATACCGAGAGCTACCATCGAGGTGAACATCTTTTGGTCTGTACCGACGACGGCAAAATAGATCGGCATCATTGCCGTTGGCGGGATTTTAGACAGGAACATCACCACCGCGCTCAACGGAGCCTCAATCCAACGGTAGGCTCCCATCAGGACACCGACGACGATGGACATCGCAACCCCCATCGCCAT
The DNA here is from genome assembly GCA_903920425.1 of uncultured Pirellula sp. Classification (GTDB taxonomy): domain Bacteria; phylum Planctomycetota; class Planctomycetia; order Pirellulales; family Pirellulaceae; genus JBKCUI01. Next base: position 2,179 of record CAIXME010000178.1, read on the forward strand.
TCCAAGACCGAGCCGCCATAGCGTTGCTCGCATATCCACCCAGAACATAGCCGGCTTTGGATTCTCTGGTTGTCCCTGTGGACGAAAAATCTGCTTCAGACCTTCACCCAGTTTTTCAAAGGAGGGAATAGTGGTTTGCAACGCGTTGATGCGTGTCTGCCTCGCCGAAACCAATTCATAGGAGGTCAACAGGACTACAATTCCACCGATTGCAAGAACCCAAAAAAGCCATGCGGGAATGTCGCGACGAATCATTGCGCAGCACTCTCTTGGGTTGCTGCCGAAGCCGCAACATTGGAAAACAGTGCTCGCTTTTGATAGATAAACACGAGATGATGAGCGAGATGCCCAATGTACTTGTCGAGCATGGTTTCCAAAGTCAGTTTCCCATTTTCTGTATGGATCCCGGTACGTTGGAATGTAGCATCGGGCAAGGCTCGCAGAATGGTTGCCGTCATCAAACGGTTTTTTTGAAACATTTCTACGGCGGCAAACGCGTTGATGAGTTCGGAGCCAGGCAGTTGACTGAACGCTGTTTCGTCGTATCCAACCAGCAAAGGATTTTCCATACAAGCGATTCGCTTGAGTCGATCGGTCCCTATCAAATCGCTATCCATCATGTGTATAGCGTTTTGGTGAAGTGTCCATGACCCATCGGCGGGTTTCGCGTGAAGCTGTTCGAGGCTGAGGCCCCAATAGGCTTTAACTAATTCTGCTCCACCAGCGGCATACACTTCGATCTTGCTGCGATCCATTACGAGGTCCTTGGCACCAAAATTGAGGATGAAATAGCGTTGTATCGCGAATGTGAATATTCGCACCTAATAGCTTCGAGGCAGCCTCATCGGTTCAACTCGGAGCGATCCGCCATTATGATAACACAACCGTATCCTAACAGTTCCCGAGATCCTCTCTTTCCAGCTGGCTGCTATGCAAATTTGCTTTCGTCGTTTTCAGCCCCTCATAGCATATGCGATTTGCGCTGCAGCCTTTTCATTCGTACCGAATCCGAACGAGGCCCGAGGACAGACCAGTGGACAAGGGACCGATTCGACGATCAAGTCTCAATTGATTGTTCCGGCAACCAAACTTGAGCGAGCATCGGCACCGGTTGTTGACATCCATACCCATTTTTTTGTCAAAGGGAGACATGATCCGGAATTGCTGAAGCAGTATGTTGCCATGATGGATCGCAACAATATTGCAGTCTGCGTGTCTCTCGACGGGACTTTGCCACGTCGACTGGACGAACACCGAGAATTCCTATGGACAGAATTTCGCGATCGATTCGTGATTTTTGCGAATATCGATTTTCGCGGTGAAGGGATCCAGGACCAACCAGAAACGTGGGCCTGCAACCAACCTGAATTTGTTCGCACTCAGGTCGATTCTATTCGTAAGGCAGCGGCAAGCGGCCTGATCTCTGGGCTGAAATTCTTTAAGGATTTTGGACTAAAGTACTGCAATGCGGATGGTGGACTCATCGAAATCGACGACCCGCGATTCGATCCGATTTGGAGCGTATGCGGCGAACTAGGCTTGCCCGTGATAATGCACAGCGCCGACCCCTCCGCCTTTTTCGAACCGACAACTCCGGAAAATGAGAGGTATCGCGAGTTATTGGTGCATCCCGATTGGTCGTTTTCTGATCCTCGGTTTCCACGCCGTGCGCATTTACATCAAGCCCGCAATCGAGTCATTGAACGTCATCCTGGGACGATTTTCATTGCTGCCCATTTTGCAAATGACGCCGAGGATCTCGCCGAACTTGGACAATGGCTAGACCATTATCCGAACTTGGTGATCGAGTTTGCATCTCGAATCAACGAGCTAGGGCGGCAGCCATACAGCAGCAAGCGTTTTTTTGAGAAGTACCAAGACCGCATAATGTTCGGGACCGATGGCCCGTGGCCCGAATCGCGGCTTCGCCTTTATTGGAGATTTTTGGAAACCTTGGACGAGTATTTTCCGTACTCGGAGAAACAACCGCAACCGCAAGGGGATTGGAGAATTTATGGGATCGGGCTGGAACCAGAGGTCTTGCACAAGATCTACCATGGAAACGCCGAGCGATTAATACCCGGCGTCGCGAGACGAGTTGCAAAGTACAACGAGTCTCACAACGCTCCCCAATCGAATAAATAGCGGCTTCCCTCGACGCCCGAGAGCAGGCGTGTGATAAGATTCGCTTCCCTTCGCCCCCCCTTTTTTGAATGCGTTCTCCATGATTTCGGCATCGAATTTAACTAAGCGATTCCTTATTCGAGGTACGCCTTTAATCGCCGTCAATCATTTGTCCTTTAGTGTTGCCGAGGGAGAAGTGTATGGCCTGCTGGGCCCCAACGGCGCAGGCAAGACAACGACCCTGCGAATGGTGATGGGACTCGCGGAACCTGATGAGGGATACGTTGAGATCTGTGGCGCCCGCTCCGATGGTCAGTCGACTGAGATACGACAGCGATTAGGACTGATTTCCACCAACGATGGCGTGTACCCATGGCTGACTGTGCGAGAGATGCTGTTGTACTTCGCAGATCTGTATGCTGTCGATTTGGATGTCGCGAGAGATCGATTGTTGGAGCTGGCAAAGTTACTGGATATCAGCAGGTTCCTCGATCAACGCTGCAGCACGTTGAGCACCGGTCAAAAACAGCGAGTGACGTTGGCAAGAGGATTGATGCACGACCCTCCAGTCATGCTATTGGATGAACCGACCCGAGGATTGGATGTCGTCGGCAGCCAGACGGTATTCCGCTTTATCGACTTACTCAAAGAACGCGGAAAATCGGTATTGCTCTCGACGCATCGTCTCGACGAAGCGGAACGTGTCTGCGATCGATTCGGACTGTTGCATCGAGGTAATCTTCAGCATGAGGGCACGCTCGCGCAATTGCAACAATCGACTGGCAAAGAGCATTTAGTGGATATGTTCATCGCCTTGCTAAACCAGCCGCCAAACCAACCAACTCTCACATCCATCTCTCAGGCAGAATCGACCACGGAATGAAAGAGTACTTAAGCAATGGCCGATTGTGGCGATTATGTCAAAAGGAACTGAGAGAGAGTCTTCGCGATCGACGCACTATCGTCACCCTCGTATTGATGCCTATCTTGGTATATCCATTACTGAGCATGGCGTTACAGCGACTGCTCATCGGTGGACTATCCAAATCGGGCCAAACGAGTGCGTACATCGTTGGGGCGGATAGCGATGAAGCTGCCGTCAAGATCCGTTCTCTTTTGCTAGACACACAACGTATCAACGAACTCGGTATCGAATCGCCCATACAGATTATTCGACGCGACTCTAATCGGCTTAAAGAAACGGACACAACGAACGACGCGGACCAACTGGACGAACAGAAAGCAGAACCGGTTGAGTCTGAAGAACAACCCGCAATAGCCAAGCCGAAGGAAAACTCTGACCATGTAGGCTTTGAAATCGTCGTGGTAGAAGGCATCTCATTGGCTTCAGCACTGCAAAGCGGTCAAATTGAATTGGCTGTATCTCAGGTGGAAATAGAGAGCATTGACTTGGGCCGCGGACAAGCAGCCTCATATCAATTGGCTCTGCAATTTCGAGAAGGGGATATAAGAAGCGAATCCGCACTATCGGAAATGCGGCGAGCGATGCAATTGATGAATGATTACCAATTTGAGTTAACAAGAAAGCGAATCGATAAACGATTGCCACCACTGATCCAGGTCAACGCTACCGGAATTGGCGAGCGCGCCGATCCCGTTGCCTCGATCGCGGGCGTCATACCCCTTGTCTTGATTCTGATGACCATCACGGGCGCCGTATACCCAGCCATCGATCTCACCGCGGGCGAAAGGGAGCGAGGTACGATGGAATCGTTGATTGCCAGTCCTGCACCGCGCTTTGCGCTCTTGTTGTCAAAATACGTCGCAGTGGTATGCGTCGCCATTCTTACGGCATTAGCCAATTTATTTGCAACGTGGCTGACGCTTTCCTTTGGCGGATTGGGGCAGGCTCTACTTGGAAAAAATGGCTTTTCCTTTTGGATGCTGCTGCAGATCCTGCCGCTGTTGGCGATATTTGCGTCTTTCTTTAGTGCGATCTTGCTTGCGCTGTGCTCGTTCGCACGGAGCTTTAAAGAAGCTCAAGCGTACTTGATCCCGGTAATGCTACTCTCGTTGGGACCTGGGCTCGTGACTCTGATGCCCAACGTCAAATTTACGACATTGCTTGGGATCGTTCCCCTGGTGAACATATTGCTCTTGTCTCGCGACATCATGACGGGGCAATCCTCCTTGGTGCCAGCATTCGCAGCTGTCTTCTCTACGATTATCTACGCCTGTGCAACGCTTGTGGTAGCCTCACGATTATTCGGAGCGGACGCAGCAACCTCAGGCTCTCAAGAAACGTGGGTTGAATTGTTAGGGCGACCGAAAAAGGCCAGGACGGTTCCTGACCTGGGTGAGCTTGCCATTTATCTGGCCCTGTTGTTTCCGGTCTTTTTCGTCGCTTCCAACGCCTTCGTGAAACTGGAACTCAAGGGTGCGGCGGCGATGTTCATCAATGCTGTCCTTTTGGCACTGCTGTTCATGGTTCTGCCTCTGCTTTATTGTTGGTACCGCAGAATCAAAATCTCGCGTACTTTCCGACTAATTTCTCCCACCGACCCAAGAATATCGCCGGCCAAACGAATGCTCAGGCGAGGCGGCTACGTTGCCTCAGTGCTGTTGCTCAGCGGTGGGTTATGGATGATCGCTTTCGAATCGTACTTGCTACTGGAAAGCTGGAGTCTGGCGTCCCAATTAAGCGAGGCAGATCGAACGCAGCTAAAAGAGACTTTTTTGAAGATCCCGTTTTGGGTCGTTATTTTGACGGGTGCCTTGGTTCCCGCGGTTTCCGAAGAATTCTTTTTTCGCGGTTTTGTTCTTTCGGCATTTCGGTCGAAACTAACCCCTTTTCGCAGTGTTTTGTATACCGCAATCCTGTTTGGCGTCTTCCACGTGATCTCTGGCAACATCCTGTCCCTCGAAAAATTCTTTCCGACGACTATTTTAGGAGTAGCGTTGGGAATTGTCGCCTTGCGGACTGGTTCCATTTGGCCTGGCATTTTGCTCCACGCGCTGCACAACGCACTCGTTTTCGGAATGTCCCGGATTGGCGAAATCGAACTCGCCAAGTGGTTTGGAAACGACACACAACATATCCCTGCCGCTTGGCTAATCGCCGGCGGAGTATCGATCGCCCTCGGAATCGCAGTTCTTTTTCTAGCTAGTCAGAACCAACAAAGTACTTATGAAGACATTGCTTAAACTGTTCATCGTCGTTGGAGTTCTAGCTGGAATCGCTGCGGCCGCATACGGGCCCACCATGAAGTACCTAGAGGAACGTTCCAAGCCTAAATGGCGCACCCAAAGTGTCGCCAAAGGCAGAATCATCCAGTCAGTGAATTCGACTGGCAAAGTGGAACCCATTCGTCGCGTCAGTGTCGGCGCGTCGGTCAGTGGTCCCATCAGCGAACTGTATGTCGACTACAACAGCAAAGTAAAAGAAGGCCAATTGATGGCCAAAATCGACGCACGACTCTACAACTCTAGCGTTGCGAGAGACCGAGCCGTTTACAGTACGCGCGAAGCGGAGGTTGCCAGAGCTACTGCAATGTTGCAACAAGCGTTGAACGATGAGCGCCGGGGCGGAGATCTGAAAAGCGCAACCCAGGATTTCATCTCCGAAGCAGAGATGGATCAATTCCGCTTTATGCGAATGTCCCGCGATGCAGAGTTGCTCGTTGCCAAAACCAATGTCGAGCAAGCCAAAGCTCAACTTGAAAACTCGTTAGCCAACCTCGCATACACGGAAATCCTCGCCCCCTGCGATGGCGTCGTGATCGAGAAGAAAATCGATATTGGACAAACGCTTGCTGCCCAATTCCAGACCCCTGAGATGTTTGTGGTCGCCCCTGAAATGGAGGCACGCATGCACATCTACGCTTCGGTAGACGAAGCGGACATCGGCATGATTCGCAAAGCGCAAGCAGAAGGCCAAGTGGTTCGATTCACGGTCGACGCATATCCTGACGAGCTATTCGACCAAGGAAAAATCGTTCAAGTACGGCTTGCTAGTACGGAATCCCAAAACGTGATCACCTACCCAGTAATCGTGGAAACGCCTAATACTGATTTAAAGCTATTGCCTGGCATGACCGCCAACCTATCGTTCCAAACCAATCAACGCGAAGACATCATCAAAATCCCGAACTCGGCCTTGCGTTTCTACCCACCTCGCGAGCAAGTTCATCCTGATGATCGCAAAATTCTGGATGGCGTAGACGACCAAAAGCAATCGGTCACCGACTCCGCCAAGATGATGTCTGCCGATGAAAAAGCAGACGCCGCCAAGGCCAAAAGCTCTCGCTATGTTTGGATCTCAGAAGGCAAGTTCCTTCGTGCTATCCTCGTCCGTGTCGGGATCTCTGACAACCGATTTACCGAACTGCTCGAGGGTGAACTCGAAGATGGCCAAGATCTAGTAATCGGCGAAAAACCTAAGCAATAGCAGAGTCCCTCACGGGGCCTGAACTACCAGCCTAGCACCCAAGCAAACACGAGCGGAGCCACGATCGTGGCGTCGCTTTCGATGATGAATTTGGGTGTGGTTACATCCAGCTTCCCCCACGTGATCTTTTCATTGGGGACAGCTCCCGAATACGACCCATAACTCGTCGTCGAATCGCTGATCTGACAGAAGTACGACCAAAAAGGGACGCCTGACCACTCTAAATCTTGATACATCATCGGCACAACACAGATCGGAAAGTCACCAGCGATTCCTCCACCGATTTGAAAGAAGCCGACCCCATGTCCGGTCGAGTTGTTGCGATACCAATCGGCTAGCCAAACCATATACTCTACGCCAGATTTGACGGTCGATGCTTGAAGCTCCCCTTTGATGATGTAGGAAGCGAAGATGTTTCCCAAAGTAGAATCTTCCCAGCCGGCAACGACGATCGGCAAGTTCTTTTCCGCAGCAGCCACCATCCACGAGTTCTTAGGATCGATTTCGTATTCTTCTTCGAGAACTTTGCTGTTAATCAGTTCATACATAAACTCGTGAGGGAAGAACCGCTGCCCTTTGGCTTCAGCAGATTTCCATATCTTCACCACATGCTTTTGCAATTTGCGAAAAGCTTCTTCTTCGGGAATGCAGGTATCCGTGACACGATTCAACCCAGCATCCATCAATTCTCGCTCTTGCTCGGGTGTAAGATCGCGATAGTGAGGGATACGACGATAGCTGGTGTGTGCCACCAGATTCATCAAGTCCTCTTCTAGATTAGCACCCGTGCAGGAAATGATCTGCACTTTGTCTTGTCGAATCATTTCCGCAAGCGATATCCCCAACTCCGCCGTGCTCATCGCGCCGCCCAGCGAGACTAGCATCTTCCCACCTTCTGCAAGGTGTTGGCTATAACCAATCGCTGCATCCTTCAAAGCGGCTGCGTTGAAATGACGAAAATGGTGCGCGATAAAATGGGATACAGGCCCTTGGTTCATTCGAATCGATCCAACTAGAGTCACGTTAGAGAGGTAAAGGCTTTTTGCCTAGGTTTTCGCCAACTTTGGAGCACAGCAACTCGCCGAGCAAGGCGATAGTGTACTAGTTCATGAGCCAATAAAGAAGAGTGCCGAACAACAGTAATCATTCGAGCACAGGCGAATTGCCACTCAACAGACACCCCTATTGGGCATACCAAACGACCAAACGTTCAAGCTCACCATTGCCGGCCAACAGCCCTAGACGCCATCGATGAAGCTGCCCAGAAAGAGCTCCAAACCCCTGCCCACGGTCGAGGGCGACCACAATATCGATCATGTCCTCCGAACTCGGCTCTCGCCCCAAAGAGGACCACCGCAAAAGCCAAAGACCGACGGGAAAGGTGGCGACGAATCCGCGTATGCTATCCAGTACCGACCAGCCTCGCCGGTCTGCCAGCGCATAGATATTAGATTCCGAGGAAGCTTCGATCATCCGAGCCAACGGGATATCCACCGAGGGTGCGAATCGTCCCAGCGGATGCTCTAGTTCCTCGAATCGCGACGATGGAAAGGCGGGCGATAAATCGGGAAGCGGTCCCTTTCCTCGCAGAATCGGAATGGCAGCTTTGGCCAGCCCTATTCGATTGCGCCATGTGGGCAGAGATTTAAATTTGGGGTGCAGCCGAGCGTATTCAATGCCCATCGAATAGAAGAGCACCCGGGCGTATAGGTTTGGGGCGCGTCGCTCTTGAAAGAACACCTTGGATTCTTCGGGGACTAGCTGTACCAACGTCTGAATCAGTTCCGCCAGCTTTCCATCCGTCATCGACTTGGTCTTTGCCTTTTCCAATAGACTCGCAAACTGCAGGGCATTAACCAATCGTCGAACCGGTGGGAAGCGATCGTCTTGCAACAAACCCGCTACAGCTTGGAAAACAACTGTGATCGTTTTCCATTCTCGCACCTCGCTTCCTTTGAAACTGGGCGGAGCAATCGCATCGGTCGCGAGTCGACCTTCCTTGGCAAATTGCTGCACAAAAGGCAAATGAGCTTGAACTG
>CAIXME010000179.1 GCA_903920425.1 uncultured Pirellula sp.
CTCACCTCGCCATCTAGGGTTAGCTCTTGAAGCTGAACACGGGCTGGCATGCCAACGCGCATTCGATCCACTTTCGATTCGTGCACGCCGACTTTAACCTGCATTTGAGTTACGTCAGGGATCATGAGCAGTGTTTGTTGCTCACGGACAACCGCCCCCTCGGTAATGTCTGGCGTGTCCTTCCATGCAGCCATCGACGGGAAAATTACCATCCCCGATGTTTCTGCTTTGAGGATGCAATTTGCGAGCTGCTTCTTTTCCCTGTCTAACCGAGTTTTTTCAAGCTCTAAAGAAGCAGTGAAGGAAGCCAGCTTTGCCTCTGCTGCTCGCAACTTGCTGCGCAACTCTTGAAGCGTCTTTTCTCGATTGTATTTCTCGAGAGAGACCAATCGGGTCCGTTTCAGCTCCAGATCTTTCTTTGCCGAATCTACTGCAAACTGTTCGCCTTCGAGCTGTAACTCCTTAACTACCCCTTTTGCGGTCAATCGCATGGCGGATGCGAGCGACAGCTCCGATTTGCGCAGTGCCTGTTCTGCTTCGAATATCTCTTTCTCGACCTTGCTGCGATCCTCAACGAAAGTCCCTTCCAAGTATTCTTTCAAGCTGATCTCGGCGACGGCCACATCGCTCTCCGCGGTGATCTTACTAGCTTGAGCGTTCTCGTAGACAATCTGCTGCTTGAGGATGTTGTCCTCGATCAAGCTTTGATCCAAACGAACGAGCTCGTCTCCGGGGTTCACAAGTGTTCCGGTTTCGATTACCCAGAGCACCGTACTTCCGCCCTTTACGAGGCACTTGATTTCTTTATTGTTCGAGCTTTCAACAGCTCCATTTTCGGTGATGGTGATTGCGAGACTGCCGCGCGTAACCGTATGCGTGAGACGCTTGATCGTCGACGTCGATTTGAAATATCCCTGGGCGTATGCGCCGATTGCGGTCCCCGTGAGAGCCAAAAACAAGAATGCGGCAATACGCATGGGCCAAACCGATTTTTTTCGGCTCGACGATCCGGACTCGGATGATGCTGTCATGGTGGGCAGTCAATTGGGAGGGAGGGTTGCTTTTGCAGGCAGGCTAGTGGTGGGAAGCCGCGAGGACAGCCCTATTCTAATCCAATTTCGAACGTTTGCCGAAAACGTTTTGTAACGAAATGTATCGCTGTTTCTGGTCAAGAGACGACCAGAGTGAGCTTTCGTTCAATGATTTTGATGACGACGGGGAGTTCGCACGCCCAATCGCCGTCGGTTTGGCAGGAGCTCAATGGTATTGAGCCAGATTTCCCAACGATCTCGATCTGGATCCAAGGCGAGCGAAATCGTCTCCACTGCTTCATCGAGTGGTGCTTACCGAATAGGACACACAGATAGTACCAGAGTCCTTGGACGAGCCCTCCAGGCTCAAACACACCGATATCGAGATTGCCATCGTCGTCGATGGAATCGTTGATAATCGATATTCCTGATGCGTAACGTGGGACATTGAAAACGAACACCCAGCTCGCGTCTAACTCCTCAACCATTTGTCCTTTGTCATCGCGAACTTGGACCCGCAGCTTGGGCCATTGATAGGCCCACAAGGTTTTTAGAATGGCACGCCAATAAGTGAGTTTCGAGATATGCGATTTGCGTCCGATGTGGACACACCGGACAACCTCTGCATCAAAACCGATGCTGGCCATTAGCAGTGCAAGCTTATCGTTAACCGTCATGACATCCAATTGCTTGGTTCGCATGCGCTGTATCGATTGCGCGCACTTGGCAGGATCGGCCACAATGGCGAAGTGCTTGGCGAGTAAGTTTTCAGAACCGGTAGGGAAGACGGTAATTGGTACATTGTTGGGAATCAAACTCGCAACAACAGAGGCCGTTCCGTCACCTCCAGCAGCAACGACGGTACGCAACATCCCAGCTTCGTTCAGCATGCGGGCGCGGCTAGCCATTTCCGTCAAATCAGTAAAAAGCTCGCAGTTGAGTCCGGACTCTTCGATCGCCGTTTTCAGTTGAGCAACCAAACTCGACCGATTGTGCGTACCAGAACGAGGGTTAGCGGAGATTAATACCACCTCGTTCGCGGCCATAATGATTCCCCGTCTCTAGACTACCTGATGCATTAATCACAACCCGACGCGTGAAGGCTTGTTGTTTCAATCTCAACACGACGCGTAAGTGAGGAATACTGTGCCCCTCGTTTACGATTCGGGTTGAGATGGTTGTATTGCCTGATGGCAGGTTGCTCAATCAACAAGTCCTAGAACAATGTATCTGAAACCAAACGCCGCCATGACTACGCGATCCATGTATCGGATTGAATATGTTCCCAAATTTTAGTCGACGTCACTTTTGACCGACTGCAACATGCTCACAAGCATCGCTTTGAATACCATTTCAAGGCCTTCGAAGTCTCGGTCCTCCGCCTGTATTTGTACTAGGTAAGTCCGATGCTCCAATGAGAACGCGATCAGTCTGGAAATCACAAGCAGATCCAAATAGTAGAATCGGACGTCCGTCGCGCGGCAGTCGGCAAGCGGTTCACCCTGCCATTCCAAGGCTGGATCGTAGGGTTCAAACTCGAGTTCGTCATACTCGGCTTTCATCGCCGCGCCCGCCTCGTCAATCGCTTCTTGAGGTGGGACCGTCCACGGGTACTCGGTCACGGTCATGAAGGCTGCGGTCGGGCTTTCCAGCGTAAATCCCAACACTTTGCCTTCGTCCGTATCCTCGGTAACGTTCCAGTTCTCGGGATACATGCAGGTGAGGCCGAGGCCCTGATAAAATTTGGTCATGTCTATGCTGCGCGGCTTGTTCGTTTAGGCGGAGGCTGGCCTTTCCAGCGTCTATGGACCCACCAATACTGCTCAGGAAACAGTCTGATGATCTGTTCCAAGCATTGATTGTACCATCGGGTAAGCGATTGCACGCTATCCAAATGATCTCCAGCTAACGCCGGATCGGCAACTCCTAAAACGGTAAGCTCAAACTGGAGCGGCCTGCCTTGGCGTGCATTGCCAACGACGATCATCGGTGCTCCACTCGACAAAGTAAACAGAGCCAACCCTTTATGGCATGATGCCGGTTGGCCCATAAAGTCAACCCAACAGCCCTTTGCACCGGCATGTTGGTCCGCTAATAAAGCGAGATTGCCCCCTTCGGCTAGCAACTTCTGCACGGTGGGCGAGCTACCTTCCTTGGGCAAAAAATGCTGTCCACCCAACGAACGAAATCGAGTCACATAATCGTGCACAAAACCATTGTCGAGCGGCCTAGCGATGGTGGTCGATGGCAAACCGAACAGACCAGTTAAAAAACCAGCCAATTCGAAATTTCCGAAGTGTCCAGAAACCAAAACCGAAGGTCGTTGGTCGAGCACGATAGCCAGCATGCAACGACGGTCGGGTATCGTAAAGTGCTCACGCCAATTTTCGCGGTGCACTTTTCTGGGCGCTTGCGCTACTTCGCAACCCATCAAAAGCAAATGATGCCACATCTTTTCTTGCACTTCATTCGCTCGAGCAGGATCCCAATCAGGAAAAATCAATTTCAGATTGTCTCGGATCAATGACCGCCGAATGGGTAGCCAAGTTGAAAACAACTTGGCCAAAATGCGGCAGATTCTGTCGCACCGCTCTAGCGATAGAATTTGCACGCAACAGATCACTGTTCGGAACGCAAAATACGCAAACCGATCCTGCATATTGTACGTTTGGTTTTCGTGCTCTTGGGCTAATGGCTTTTGAGGCATTGCGACCCATCCATGCGGTCGGATTGAGATTGGTTTTGGTGAATGAATTGTGGCGGCAACTGCCATTGCAGCCAAGAGCAATTCGCATTGCTAGCGAACAGATTCCAGTCCATGCATCCTGCGGAGCAAACCAATTTGTCCAGCGTGGATAGATTCATGCAAGGGGCAAAAGAGCAGCGCGCCAAGCTTGATCGGGTGAACGGCGTAAGGCATCTCGGTGGGCTCAGCCAATAATTGCGCTGACAGAGTCGGCACGGTCGCCATCGCAACTTCATGGATATTGGATAGCAATTGTAGCAACTCGGATCTGGAGGGAATCTCCTCTCGATTGGTTGGTGGCAGACTGCCGCGCCCAAATCGTTTTCGAAGCCAGCCAGGCATCAGTTCCAAATCACCTTCTGCACGCCCACGCTGCCGAAAGAGCATCAGCCCATACTGTGAAACCGCCAAATGGCCGACTTGCCAAGCGATGTGGGATGTCGCTCCGGCGGGAATAATGGTCCAAAGTTCTTCGGGCACATTCTCCAGCAATCCCAACGTATAACGCCTGGCAAAATCAACTTGCCCGACGACCGCATCGCGCATGCTCAGGATGGACGCCTCTGACAGTGCGTTAGCGGCTTGAGTTGATTGCTCCAATTTGTTCTCCATGTGGATCTGGCGGTCGTGGCGTGTTATGAATTCTGCCGATGCAAAACCCGTCTCACCAGGCCAATTGCAACTATCATTACACGACGCGTTAGCGAGGGATTCGTTGCTCCTCTCTAACCGGCTTGTTGCTTTAATCACAACCCGACGCTCGTCGGGCTCTGGTGGACGCAACGAGCAATATTGCGGAGTTGGCCTGCTGCGGGCATTATAGCAATTCAATCCATACCCGGGAGCCATACCCGGGAGTTCCCTGTCCGCACCAAAATGGAGCGCAAACTATCGAGGGCTCGTCTTTTCCATTTCCTTGAACAGGCTAAAGAACGGGCTGTCGGTTGACAGGATCATTTGACTGTCCGAACCGATCGAGTCTTCGTAGGCTTGGATGGTACGAACGAAGGTATAGAACTCGCCCGTAGTCTGCATGGCGTCTGCATACCTTTTAATGACTTCTGCGTCGGTTCGCCCTTTGAGTTCGCTCGCTTTCTGTTGGCCTTCGCCTTCTATCTTGGCAACTTCCGCGCGCGTTTCGTTGATGATCGCTGCCTTGAGTCGCTCACCCTCGTTTACATTCTTGGCCGAAATAGCTTGTCGCTCGGCTACCCAACGGTCGAAGGTTTTTTTGCGTACGCTATCGACGAACCCAATTTGGGAAATCCCAACATCGATCAACTCAATACCACGACCTACTGAATCGGTTTCGTTTCCGGATGTTGCCAATCGTTTATGAGCTTCGGTTTTGATGCGATTCAAGATTTCGGCTCGTCCGAACTGAACCCCTTTGGGCTTGGAACTCTTGGCTTGTTCAATCAATTCGGTTGGGACATTGCTTGGAAGAGGTACGGACGCATTGAGCACTCCCACGTCGCTCGATGCAAGTTCTCTATTGGTACTGCGTACAATCTCTTCGAGATCGTACTGGGTAATGACGTCGCGAATCGAGCTGCGAACGATCTGTTCCACCCGTTGCTCGGCAACATCCATGGATCGCAATCGCTGCACGAACACTTGTGGATCGTTGACTCGCCAAATAGCCCATGGGATCAGCTCTATCTTTTTGTCGTCCTTGGTAGGAAGGTCTGGAAGCAATTCATTGGTGGTGTCTCCCCAGAACTGCTTGACTTTGGAGATGCGTTGCACTGTGTCTACGACCGGTACCTTAAAGTACATTCCTGGACTTGTGTAGGAGTGCTTGGGGGCACCAAATCGAAGCACCACAGCCATTTCGCGTTCATCGATAATGAACACAAACAACGGAGAGATGAGAAGTACCAGAACGAGTCCTGCAAGTGTGTAAGCTATGTATTTCATGGTTTGGATATTTTGGTTTGGGCTGGGCGATGGGTCAAAAAAGGTTGCTTCGGACGAAAATGGTTTCTTATTGTTTGCCGTCGAAAGCGCGTGGCGGAGAGACAGGCATTGCTTTTGAACTGTTCCCGTCAGAACGACCGCCGTTACCTTGAAGACTAGGGAGCATGGCCCCTGGTGACACGTTGATATACGGGGTTGGGCTATTGATCCCACTATCCAAAATCATTTTAGGACCACTCTGCTTGATGACCTTTTCCATCATCTCGATGTACATTCGCTTGCGTGTTACATCAGGCGCTAGTTTGTAGCTCTCGTACTTGGCGAGCAATGCAGAAATCTCACCCTGTGTCTCCGCAAGTTCTCTGGATGCGTACCCTTCCGCTTCTCGGACCAGCCTATCCCGCATGGCTTCTGCAGAAGGGATCAGTTGGTTTCTTTCTCGGTACGCTTCGTTTACAAGTTGATCGCGTTGCTGGATCGACGCGTTGACGTCATCAAAGGCATGCTTGACTCGGTCCGGAGGCGTTACGCGTTGCATTTGCAAATCGGTAATTGAGATCCCGCTGCCGAACTCGGTCAGTCGTTCAGAAAGCTCCCTCAATGCAATCTGGGTAATCTCTTCACGTTTGCCCGTTAGCAATTCCTCGGCAGAGTAATCGCCTACAGCACGGTGCATCACGCTGCGAGAGACTGCGACAATGACGTCGGAAACACGGCCGGAATCGCCATTGAAATTGAACAAATATTCTTTGGGCTCACTGACACGCCAAAACACATTCCATTCCACCACGGCTGCGTACAGGTCGCCCGTCAAAATCAGCTTGTCCTCTTGGTCCTCCATGCTACCGTTGGCTTGTTGTTTGTTTGCACCAAATTCATGTTGCGAATGGGGCAATCGCAGCGACCGCTCGCCTTGATCCACGATGTAGCGAGCATCAATCCAAGGCATCTTGAAATGCAGCCCTGGGCCATCCGTACGAAGGTACTTTCCAAAACGGAGCACGACGGCCTGTTCGTGCGCTGCCACCGAATACGAGCCCGACATGGCGACATACGACAACAGGATGCCGGCCAAACAAAAGGCGACAATGCCGCCGATTTGGTTCGGCGTTAGGTCTTTGGAATTCTGAGAACTTTTCATAAGTCACACACACCACGAACAAAGAACGGTTAACGGCTTGTAAAATCAAATCGCTGCCAACAACGGCCCGAATCGGTCCAAGACAGGGCGCGTAAAATCCGAGAACGTGAACCAACCCAGCGGGTGTCTGGCTCCGATAGGCCTCCGCCTTTCGGGATTGTCCGCCCGAACGGGACAGCGAGGGAGACCATCAGCGAGGGGACCATCGGAAAGACGCCCGATCAGCCTATTAGGCAAAACAGCAAAACATCAAGCAAAGTCGTCTTTGTTGATATTGTACGATTCTAGTTTGCGATAGAGAGTCGCCCTCGATATACCCAAGAGTTCCACCGCTTCGGGAATGTTTGCCTTGGTTCGACGCAACGCTTCTTGGATCAGCCTCTGCTCCCATTGCTCGATATTGAGCGTGTCGTAACCCTCTGTCTTGGACTCGTGCAAAGTCAAATCGCTCGCGAGGATTTCTTCACCACCAGCAAGCACAACTGCGCTGTCGACAATGTTTCTTAGCTGACGGACATTTCCAGGCCAGTTGTATTCCAGCATCCGCTTGCGAGCGCTGTCACTCAGCTTCAATTGCGTGCGCCCATGCTGTTTGCAAAAATGATCGAAGAAGTGATCGATCAGCAGCCCAATGTCTTCCCCGCGATGGCGCAGCGGAGGCACATTGATTTCGAATACGCTCAATCGATAGTAGAGGTCTTCACGGAACCGCTTATCCGCGACGAATTCGCTCAAGTCACGATTGGTTGCAGCGATCACACGAACATCGACCCGTACCTCTTTGCTGCTGCCCACAGGTAGGAACGGGTGTCCCTCAAGGATCCGCAGCAACTTGGCTTGGCCTGCCAGCGTCATCTCTCCAATCTCGTCCAAAAACAGTGTGCCACCATGCGCTTGTTGGAACCAACCGATATGGTCTTTGTCAGCTCCGGTGAAGGCCCCCTTCACATGCCCAAAGAGTTGGCTCTCCATCAATTCGCTCGGAATCGCGGCACAGTTGACGCTCAGCATCGGCCGCTCCGCGCGGTTGCTTGCCCGATGGATTGCTCTCGATACAAGCTCTTTGCCAGATCCGCTTTCGCCTCGCACCAGGATGCAACCTGTCGCTTTCGAGACGCGAACAATGCGTTCTTTGAGCTCAATCATCGATTTGCTATGTCCTAGTAGCTCATCGAAGTCCGCATTCTTGTCCTGTAGTCGCTCATGGCTCATGCGCAATGACGATTCATTGCGAGCTCGCACCAGAGATGCAGCTAAGAAACTCGCTGCCGCAATGGTGAAATCAAAGGAGTGCTTTTCGAAGACTTCTTTTTCACGATAAAGATGGATGATGCCAATCGTCTTTCCTTCGTGCAACAAAGGAACGCAAATCGCATCCGCGTAGTGCCGCAGCGGCCCATCTCCAGGTGGTCTAATTTCGTTCTTGACCCAGACTGCAGTCGCTTGTTTGCAGACCATCTCAGTTAGCTTGTCGCTCAATACGACACGCCCTTCGCCATTGCTGGGATGGCGACGATGGACCATGAGCTTGCCGTCTTCATCGGTCAACATGAATGCAACAAGCGTTGCGTGCGTACGAGTTCGCAGCACATCGATCGCCAATTCACTCACTTGGTCTGGCGTCGACAGCGAAATACATCGAATCGACAATTGGTGCAAATCCGATAAGTCTTCTGAGCGACCAGCTTTCCGCAAAGAAAGGAACGCGGACATGCCCGAGGCAATTCCATCGGTGGCACTACCAAGCTTGTCTCCGCGAAGGTCGTGGGAGAGATTGATTCTCTCTACGGTCACGTCTTCGTTGATCGTGTCGTCGACAAACTCTAACTCGGTGTTGCCGATCCGAATCCGATTCCCGTGCGTCAGGGTAGCCGAGTCTACTTTGGAACCGTTCAGCAGCGTGCCGTTGCGAGATCCAGCGTCTGCAACATGCCAATGGGCGTCGCGAAAATATAGCTTCGCATGGACGCGTGACGACATCGGGTCGTTTAGCTGGATGCGGCATTCCAGCCCGCGCCCCATCGTGTTCTCCACGGATTTGTCCAAAGAATAACGAGCATCGAGCTCGCGTCCTCGGGTTATGACCAAGTACGTCGACATATCGGATCGAAAAAGCGGTAGTTTTGTGTGTACACCAAGTATAGATGCTGTTGTCTCATTTTGCTACAGCTGCCAAACCTGGTTCGCCACAGGAAAACAGTCATTCGGTCATGTGGGCCGAATCTTTGAGAGCTAGTGTTCCGCTTTTTGCTGGAGTACTCGCGCACACGGAGTGCTTGCCGAGAAAAATCGAGCATGACGGCAAGAATCTAGACTTCGAATACATCGCTATGTCAAAAGGCGATCAAAGGGCGTTATCGATC
>CAIXME010000180.1 GCA_903920425.1 uncultured Pirellula sp.
GGCTCGGAGATCGCTGAAAACTCGCCACCTTCGGTGATTTGTTGGAGCGAATCCATGACCAAGCTGCTCTTCACTTGGTCGGCAACGGTCTTCTTGAACCGATTTTCGAGAAGTTTCCGAGGGATTTTACCAGCTCGGAAGCCGGGAAGATCAGCCTTGGGGGCGATCTCATCGAATGCGTTTCGGAAGTATCGTTCCAATTCGCTTCTAGGAATGGTTACCACCACGTGCCGTTGGCAGGTGCTAGGCTTATCAATCTTTACTGCCAATTCCAACTTGGAATCTGGAGCCTTGGTTTCCACGGTCGCCATGTCGAGTCAAACGTCCTAGAGGGTAAAAAAAAAGGCACAACCAAACAGAAAAAAGCGGGCGATGGGATTCGAACCCACGACAACAACGTTGGCAACGTTGTGCTCTACCAACTGAGCTACGCCCGCAAAAGGAACCTGTTCGATTATGCCCGTTGCGTCTATTTTCCTAAGGATTGTCTCCCCAGGGACGAACGGTGGCGGGCGGCCTGAAGCACACTCTCGCTGACGTTCGCGGGAGGCAGATTATAAGAGCTCTGGACTCCACTGCAAGAGCGATCCCACACCATTTTCGTTCTCTATCGGATGATTTTTCTCAGAACTCCTCTAGATTCGATCCGAAAAATTTCCTATCGAGGAGTCCTGTGTAACGGATCTTTCTATTCAAAGCGGACTCGATCATGCCTTACCAACGAACAGATTGTGCTCCTAGTATTAGCCTTTTCGCTCTAGTATTTGTCTTGTTTTTGCCTGCGAATGCTATCGCTGACGGATGGTGGAACCCATTTGCCAAGTCCTCTGCCAGCCGCGATTCTTCGCCGCTCTACCCGAGCTCGGCGTCGTCCGGCGAATCCAAATCGTCATGGATGCCAACTTTCAAGGCCCCGAAGATGCCTTGGACAAAGACGGGGCCCAAGGTTGGCTCCTACAATCGTAACAAAGGCTCAACTTGGGACAAAATGAGTCGCACGTCCAAGCGTTGGTGGAACAAGACGGCGGAAATGTTGGATCCCTATCCAGATCCAGCTCCACAAAAATATACACCGGAGAAGCCAAAGACCAATTGGTTCACCGGTTGGTTCTCCAAGAAGGACGAGGGGCAAAAGATTGAAACAGTGCCCGAATGGCTTGGGCAACCATCTCCTAAATACTAGATCGCGTTGGGGATCGGATTGAATTGTCGAATTGATATGGTTTCTTGGAATAGCGAATGCTAACTTCCAAGGTGTTCCGGAATGAGTGTTTCGGATGTGACGCAACGGTTTGCAATGGAGTGCAAAACATGAGTAATGGGTTAGGCCTTTTTGGCTGGATACGTGACGGTGTCAAGCAATCTGTTTTATTGGGCGTGAGTGATGCCATCGATACGATCGGCTCGCCCGAAGAGACGCGGGAACTCAACCCAGCGTTGATGGCTTTTGCCAAGCAATCCCCGGCTGCGTTGGGCAGTGCGACTCGGTCGGATGACGGAGCCCAGCGAAAACTGCCAACTTCGACAGGGCGAAAGCGTCTCGGTCGATCGTTGCGTGACATCGAGCCAAACAAGCCAGTATCGTAACCAGTTCATGCTCACGTTATTGATCAGCATCCTCATTGTTCGCTGGATCTATCAACAATGGTCATGGAGGTGCACACGCCTCGTGCTGGCTTCCATGGTTTTCTTTTTCGTGGGTTGCGGTCAGATGGGGCGATTGCCTCAGACGACCCTGTCGATTCCCTCGATACCCTTGAATCCACAGACGCGATTGTCCAATCCCATCAACGTCAACACGCAGGATTCCGAATTCCTTTGGAATCAAATCGTGGATACCGTCGAGGATTACTTTCGTATCAAGTACGAGCAGCGACCCACGCGCGATGCAACGCAGTGGGTAGAAGGTCGGATGGAGACTTACCCAGAGGTAGGTGCTACGTACCTAGAGCCGTGGCGCAAAGATGCGCTCGAGGGGTACCAACGTTGGCAAAGTACTCTGCAGACGATGCGACGCACATGCAATATCCGAGTCATCCCCACTAACGATGGGTTCTCGATTGCGGTCGAAGTGATCAAAGAGCTCGAAGACGTGGATCGGTCACAGTATTCTTCCGAGGGCTCTGCCATCGCTCGGCATGATGGTTCGGTGGTTCGTTCGGATGCTCAGTTGTTGGGGCAGCCGATTACGCTTGGTTGGATTCGTCAGGAGAACGATGCCGACCTTGAACAGCGCATAATCCGAGAAATACTGGGTCGCGTCTCCAACGTTCGTGTCCCTCGGCGAAAACTACTGGGACCGTAAACCATTCCTACGGCCTGTCTGTCTATGCTGATTTTGACGGCGGCGCAGAATTTTCAGCCGGATGGTGGCAATCAAAAGGTAAAATCGAGCCGCGAGCCCTTCGTTCATGTCGTCACCTATGGCGTAGGATTCGTCGTCAAATTCGAATTTCTTTCCCCTGTTAGGGCTGCGCAATGTGTGGAATCGTCGGTTACGTCGGCAAAAAAGAGGCTACACCGTTCCTCGTCTCCGGGCTTCGTCGTCTGGAATACCGTGGCTACGATAGCGCGGGCGTTGCGACGTTGGGCACCAACGGAGGTGCGTTTCAGCTAAATCGCGCGGTAGGACGAATCGATCGCCTCGCCGAGCAGATCGAACGCACGCCGAATTCGGGCACGATTGGGATTGGGCACACGCGTTGGGCGACACACGGACCAGCCACCACAGAAAATGCGCACCCGCATTTGGGTGGTCGAGGCCTGGTTGCCGTCGTTCACAACGGCGTGATTGAAAACTACCAAGTTCTAAAACAAGCGTTGATCGAAAAGGGATATGTATTCCAATCGGCAACGGACACCGAAGTTATAGCGCACTTAGTCGCCGACAATCTAAAAACGCTTCTTGATTCACCTGCAAGTTTGGACTCGGACTCGAGTTTGGCCAGCGAAGGACCCAATGCGGTATTTGTCGAAGCGGTTCGAGCCGCGTTGCCCCTACTGCGAGGCACGTATGGCTTGGTCGTCATGTTCCGAGATCGCCCTGATCTATTGGTTGCTGCCCGCTGCGGAAGCCCTTTGGTTTTAGGAGTCGGTCGAGGAGAACAATTCATTGCAAGCGATACTTCGCCACTGGTAGGGCACACCGATCGCATCATTTACTTGGCCGACCATCAAATCGCAGTCGTCACCTGCGATTCGATTCAAGTGGTCCATCGCGATCAAGGTCGAATACGTCCAGAGATTCGTATCCTGGAAGATCGAGGTCAAGAAGTATCGAGCGAAGGCTTCGCTCACTACATGCTCAAAGAAATACACGAGCAACCCACTTCGCTACGCAATGCGATGCGAGGTCGATTGGACCGAGAAAATGCCACAGCAAAATTCGGTGGCCTCAATTTGACGCCCGCTCAACTGCGAGGTGTGAATCGATTGATTCTCACCGCGTGCGGAACGTCTTGGCATTCGTCGCTGGTCGGTGAATACTTGATCGAGGAATTGGCACGCATGCCAGTAGAAGTCGAGTACGCGAGCGAGTTGCGTTATCGCAATCCGCCAGTGGATCACGATACTCTGATATTTGGAATCACGCAAAGCGGCGAAACGGCAGATACGTTGGCAGCTTTGAGAGAAATGAAGCGCAAAGGCCACCATACCTTGGCGATATGCAACGTGGTTGGAAGCAGCATCGCACAAGAAGCTGACGGCGGGATCTATCTTCATGCCGGTCCTGAGATTGGCGTTGCGTCCACGAAAGCTTTCACATCGCAATTATGTGTTCTTTCTATGTTGGCCCTTTACTTTGGTCGATTGCGTCACCTGAGTTTTGAAGCGGGGCAACGTATCATCGATCAATTAGAGAATCTCCCGTTGATGGTCGAGCACGCGCTCGGCTGCGAAGCCCAGGTTCGACGCGTCGCGGAAAAGTACAAAGACGCGACCAACTTTTTGTATCTTGGCCGACATTACAATTTCCCTACGGCTTTGGAAGGTGCTCTGAAGCTCAAAGAGATCAGTTACATTCACGCTGAAGGTTACCCGTCAGCCGAGATGAAGCACGGGCCGATTGCGTTGGTGGACGAGAACACTCCGTCGGTATTTATTCTCTCGCGATCCGCCGTTTACGATAAAGTGATGAGCAATCTGCAAGAAGTGAAGGCTCGACGAGGCCCCGTCATTGCGATCGTCGATCAAATCGATGATAAACTCGTGGGACTTGTAGACGACATCATCGAGATACCGTTTGTCGAGGATTTCTTGCAACCTATCGTCGCATCCATACCATTGCAACTACTGGCTTACCATATCGCTGTTCTTCGCGGTTGTGACGTGGACAAGCCTCGCAACTTGGCAAAGAGCGTGACCGTCGAGTAACCCGCAAAAAAAGCTGAAAGCTATTTCCATGAAAAAAGATGATTTGAGCCTCTCGTACAGCGCGCGTAAAGCGCTCACTGTCCATCTTGGCGAAAGTGCAGGAAACGAGATCGCTTCGCTGTTGCAACGCATGGCCACGCAGATCGAAGAACTGAAGCGATCCAAGGTGAGCGTAACGCAAGTGATTCCAAACCAAAACAAAATCGATCCCGTAATTCAAGCGATCGAGAGCGAGTCCTTCTAATTGTTTTAGCTCAGTCCGAGCTTGCTCAAGTGTGCATAGATCGCGAGTGCTTCGATTTGAGTACTCGCGATTTGACCAAGGTTCTTATCGACGCGCCTTGCCTCTTAACCAATATTTAATGCCGGAGTAGGTCATTAGGCAGATCACGAGGCCGATGATCGTGATCGTCCAATTGGTGTTGGCTCCTATCTCTTTCGCGATCGGGGTGATGGCCGATTGAGCAAGCTCCTTGGTGCCTTCGATGAAGGGTTCCGGGTTTGCCAGGAATGCTGCCATCGCTGTCCCTGCGAGCAATGCACCTTTGTTCTTCCAAATGAAGTTCATTGCTTTGTCACCGTATTTGCCCACGACATCCAGTAGTTCAGTGGTTCTGCCGAGTTTGGCCAATTCTCCTTCGCTCGCGAGCATGGCGATGCGTCTGCCGTTTTGTTCTGAGACGTTGCGCAGTGCACTGGCCGCAGATTTGCCGGCCAATTCGAGTACCGGTTCCGCGATTTCGCCATGTTTGATAAGTGCGGCAGCTGCATCATCACCGAGGTTGACAGCAAGCTTGCGTCTGCTTTCGTTCGAGATCAGCGCGATTGCGTTGTCGCCGTACTTGGCCAGCCAACCGGCCGCAGCGGCACCATCTGCGGCCGCATTGTCGAGCAACTCGATAGAGCGAGGGCCAACTTTGCGCAGTGCTTCTGCACCGTCATCTCCGAAGCGTACCAAGACCGATTCGATTTTTTTGGTGAGGACCTCGCTGCTTTCTTCTGCCACTTCTTTGCCAAAGCGTCGGCTGATGAGCTCGAAAAGCTCTTTGGCAAGCGTGGCCTTGCTCTGAGCAAAGGCATCAAGCGGGGAAAGCAAGAATACAAAGGCCACCACAGCCGTCACGTTCGCAATGAATCGCAATTGGAGCATCATTTTCAGTTGCTTTCTTGATCGGAATTTTTTCCGAGGATGGTTGTTTCCACGCCCAGTATTTTCTGCATGGCCGCGTGACGAAGCGAGGCTCGTTTGGTCGCGATGATTTCAAACTGCTGTTGTATTCCTTGGGTGGTCTCGTCGCCGTTGCAAATCGCGTTTTGCATCACATCCAGTTGGTGATTCAAAACATCGACAAGATTGCCGTGGGGATCGTTCCATTGATTCCAAACGGTATTCACCAGTTGATCGATAATGATTCCTGCCAGCAAGCCCACTCCGAGTGTCGCCCACCCGGAAGCTGCGCCCGTGCTCAGAATGCCGGCCGAAACGCCCAGTCGGATGGCTACTTGAGTCAGTACTTCACCTACGACGAGGGACACTAGTTGTGAACTCACATCGGAGCCGAGATCCTCGCCAGCGGTTCGGTTTGCATTGGCGATCGCCTCTTCAAAGTATGCTTGTAGCTCCGCTTCGCTGAGCGACGTGATGCTGTAGTCTCCCGGAAGTTCTGCGATATCCGCTTTGATGTCGACCAGCATTTGGTTTTCGATACTGCGCATGTCGGCGAGGAATTCGTTGACGCATTGCTTCATCGATTGTTCGAGCTCTGCACCGCTGAGTACCTGCTCTTCGAATTGCTGCTTTAGGAACGCTGCATTCCGATTACCTTGAGTGAATGGCATGGCGTCCATTGCCACTCGCCATTTGCTGCCCCAGCCCAGGGCAAGCTTTGCAAACGCGTCTGTCTTGGAGCGCGCCCGGTTGAACAGAGATGCTAAGCCTCCAAAATGCATTCGGGAGGATATTTGGATTCGGCGGTTGGCTCGTTCAAGGTGTGGGAGGGCCACATCCATCGAGGAGCGATGGAGGTGTTTTTGTTGTTGCGCCCTATCGGGATGGTACACACGATCTGTCGGTACTGCCAAAAGACAAACCAGAATCGTTGTCCCGATAAGAAGTGGCCATTTGCCTCGCCACCTCATGTATCACCTCCATCCAGGGTACAATATCACGCAACTCCGCCCTGCCAATATAACGGGTTGTTGCATTGGTCGAAACCCGAAGCCTGAGCGATCAAGCGGAGGAGGCGTCGCTCCAGAGGGGTGCGGAGCGATGGTAATGAAGATCCAATTTCGGCACGATTGCCAATAATTGCTCTGCTATTGCGAATACACTCCGACTGGTTCCTTAATATCGTTCACTTTTCTTTTAGAAAGTCGTGTCGGCCAATTGTCTTTACCTGTAGGCTCAGATGCTGGTTCTGAAACAACGTTGCCGTCGCAAGAAATCGCACCAGCGGTTGATCTATTGCCCGTGACTGGCAAATCGGCTGTGGCTGACAAATTGCCTGTGGCTGGCCCCGCATTCGGTTCGGTAGAAGTCGAGGTCGAGGCCCAGGGGCTTAGCTCGGGAGCGATCTCGGCTGCGACGGCCAAAGAGGAGGCGAAGTCGGCGATCGTCTTGGACGGGCCTGCTGTGGGAGGTCGAATTGGTTCCGACAATCTCAATAGAGAGAGTTTCTCGTTGCTGGACCCTAGGTCAATGCAGTTGGGACGGTTGTATTGTTGGATCGCGACTTTGATCGTGGGCGTTCTACTGACTATCGCTTGGGCATTCGTCGGATTCGTATTCCGAGAGACGTTTGATTTGTTTCAGTGGTTGCTTTTGATTCCGATTGGAGCGGTCATCGCATTGGGGGGGTATCTTGGCCGCCTTCTGCCCGTTTGGGAATACGAGAATTCCAGATGGAGAATTGCCGAGCGAGGGATCGAGATACAGCGTGGTATTTGGTGGCGTCATCGCATTTTTATTGCAATGGATCGGATCCAGCATACGGATGTTCAGCAAGGCCCGTTGATGCGGTGGTATGGGCTGGCCACCTTGGTAGTCAGTACCGGAGGAACGCACGAACCGTCCATTCCCCTATACGGCTTGAGCCACGACGTCGCAGAGCAAGTTCGCGACAAATTGAGCAATTGCTTATCGGATGCGAAGCAGGTGCATGATGTTGATTCCGGTGGAGCTTGATCGGAATGGATGCTTTGCAAACTAGCTCCATATCGTCTGCTCGTCATTTGCATCCGCTTTCGATCGCGTTTGCGATTGCGGGATTGGTCCGTAACAACATCATCCCCACGGTTGCTGCGGTGCTAAGCGTTCGCAGTGGCGGGTGGATAGGGTATTACATCGCCATCGCCATCTTTGTTGTTGGGCTGTCGATCGCGTTAATCAGGTACTTTACCTTTCGGTATCGTGTTACCGATGAAGACTTGGTGATCAATCGAGGATTGTTTGATCGGTTACACCGAACCATTCCGTTGCATCGGATTCACAATATCGATCTTTCACAGAATGTGTTTCATCGCATTTTTAAGGTCTGTGAAGTGCGTGTTGAAACCGGTTCTGGGACGGAACCTGAAGCGGTCATGCGAGTGTTGAGTTTAGTGGAGTTTCAGCGTTTGAAGGGTGAAGTGCTGGCTGCTCGCGATCGGGTGCACGTCAGCAGCAGTGTTCCCGAAGACGCAAGCCAGCGACTTGTGTTGGATGGCGAGAGATCTCTCTCGGAGCAACCGTTGGTAGCGTTGTCTTCCGAAGATCAGCCGCAGCTTTTGTTGGCATTGCCGTTGAAAATCATCATCTTGGCTGGGTTGATCAGTAGTCGTGGCGAGGCGATTGCTGGCTTGGCGTTTGGGTTCTTCTGGCAATGGCGATTTGGAGACCAGTGGATTCCCGGTGTGGATTACAACCAATCGACTCGTGAGGGAACGCGAGAAGCCATCCGTGCGTTTGCGACCAGCGGTGATTATTTTGCAAACACCGTATACGCGGTTCAAAGATATGCGGGATCAGTCGCATCCGTACTGGTGATGATGCTCGGTATTGCTTTGTTATTTGCGTTGTTGCGATTGTTTTCCGCGATTTGGTTTGTGTTGAAATTCTATGGATATCGATTGGAGCTTCATCATGATCTGCTCCATGTGCGATGTGGGTTGTTCACACAGGTCTCAGCGACTGTGCCGAGGGGGCGGATACAGCTCATCAGTGTTCAGCGAAGCTGGTTTGCGCGCAAAATAGGATTGGCTTCGATACGCATTGAAACAGCCGGTGGAAATCGCAAGGGAGAGGATATGGCCACGTCCGTAGGGCGTCGTTGGTTTGTTCCTGTCTTGTTAGATCGGGATGTGGAGCGAATCCTGGGTGTTCTGGATCAGCGAGTTGTTTTTGACGAGGCTGCATTGAACTGGCAACCGTTGGCTCGCGATGCGACCAAGCGGATGCGACGTCCCTTTATCGTGGCATCGATCGTCTTGTTTGTGGTCGGTCTATATCTACAGCCCTATTGGGGTTGGTGCGTGGGTTTGGTGGTGGCGATCATGGGCAATTGGTACGTCAAGAAGAAATCGAAAAGTCGACGTTATGCGAGAACGGACTGGGGAGTCGTTTTTCGCAGCGGAACTTGGATTCAGAAATGTTCCATGACGTTTTTTGAAAAAATCCAAAGCGCCAGACTAGATCAAACGCCCTTAGATCGGCGTTGGGGGATGCAGACGCTGAGGCTTGATACGGCGTCGGCAGGACCCGCGGATCATTCCATTTGCATATCGTTGCTGGATTCGGAGCATGCGAGTGCCGAGTTTAAAAACCTGCAAAACGCGATTGCCATGCACTCGAAATACGGACATTAGATTGGGAGTCGAGTGTTCGAATTCTTTGGTGATATGCGACGAATACAGAATTAACCGCTAGCGAGGGCGGCACGCGTTGCGTAGGATGAATGGTTTTTTTACTTGGAGCGAAATTCCGCTCCGGGAAGTTTTTCGTTTGCAAACCGTGCTCAAGAACTCGATGACGACCGCTGATTTTTCGTACGACTCGGACCCCGAAACCAACGCCGATTTGGACACGGGTGTTAATCCTGTGGCAGGGGCAGAATGGAAACCGGAGCGATTGGCTCCTCGTGTCGAAGAGATGCGGCTTTGGGAAATCGTTCGCGAACTCGATTTAGTTCCGTTTCGCAAAGTAGCTGCGGAGCGAGGTTCCTCAGTAGCGCTCCAGGTGGGATGTATTTCCACGGGGCGTGCCCAAGCGGCTGAATGGTTGGCACGGACGAATGTCGATAGTCATGTA
>CAIXME010000181.1 GCA_903920425.1 uncultured Pirellula sp.
CCCTCTGCACCCAAGCAAACAATTCCCACCGCTGCTTCACAACTCAATTCGCATCCTCTGCATTCAAACACGAATCGTTACCGTTGGGTTTATCCCAGCGGGACGATAACTGGCGGCTACGCGATCTGCTCCGCCGTTCCTCTACCCATCGGCTTGATCGCATGGGCGGGCATCCTCCCCTTCACAAACTTGGCAACCCAACATGGCATCCAATTGATGTCATTCAAATGTACTCGGGACATTGCCAACCAACCGCGAAATGATTCAACGCTCATAAAACGTCTTTGAAAAGCGTAGCGCAAAGAACCGACCAGGCCATCCGAAATATGGGAGCAAACAACGCAACTTTTGGACAAGATTTTTAGACAGCAATTCACAAATTGAAAACACATGTCAGAATAGGGCCTGCGGCTTTTCGTCGCGGCATTTAACGTACCTCAGCTACGCTAAATATGTTTTCCCCCGTAGTGAGTGTTGTTAGAATCCGTTTCCCCAGAAATGACTTTGGGGAGAATTAATAGTTCGTCGACCTGTGTGCCTAGCCAAAACTGCGGAACATGAAACTGGAATGGCTAACAGAACGTTGCGAAGACCTTTCAGCTCGCGAGATTCGATATCGCGAAATGGCTGAACTGGAGTTGTCGGACGAAAACAAACGAAAACTGCTTGAACGGAGCGAACAACTCAAGCATTGGGAGGTGACAAAATGGAATCCATTTGTTGCCGACCTGCTGCCGGACGATGAGGTATGGCGATTTCGAAGCCCACCACAGACTTGGTCAAGTTTTTGCGGTTGCGCTGGATACGCCATTCTTCGCGATGGACAAGTCATTCGAACTCTCACGACGATGCGAAGCTGACATTGTTGATTCGTCGCGATTCTGAACGATGCTGCATGAAATTGCTCGACTGACTTTGGAGGAGTACAATGCGGGGCAACGTCGACCGGCTTGGTGAGCGTTTCACCACTGCAGAATGGTCGACGAACAAAGGGTTGCAACGGAGCGGGCGAAAAGGGCGGTTTGACAATGGTTGCTTTCTCGCGCCCGCCCGCTGAACCCCGACGTTCGTCGCCTCCATAAAACCGTTCGGAGCAAGATAATGGCCAACAAAATGAATCTCATGCTATCGCTCGCTCTCGTGCTCGTTTGCACGTGGGCTTTGGGCGACGACAGCCAAGTTTCGACTGCTCGACAAATCACGCTCGAGCGCGCCATCCTAGATTTTAACGAAGATTCAGATGTCGATCGCGAGCGGTTCGGCTTGTCTCGACTAACTGAGAATGAGGTGCTGGCTGCAATTCGAGGAACAACCGGAATGGATGCTGAAGACTATAAGCTCTTCACAGAGATTGCAGAATCGAAGAAGCTTTCAGGCAACGCAAAACTTTTGTTGTTCAGGCGTCACTTCGCAAATGGCTACAAGTCGTCGGTCTGGAACATAGTGCTGTCAATCAAGAAGAACGACAAGGATCACGCTCGAGTTGAAGTTCGAAGCCAATACCTGTCAACCGAGAAAGACGTGCCAAACCTAAGCGCGATCCTATCCCCTAAATAACGACGAACAAAGTCGTGCACCAAAGTTCGCGGTCAGATGTTTTTCGATATAGTGAGCGTCACTTGCGCGAACTTGGTGACGACTACCGTTAGGCCGCAGAAGTTAAGATTCAATAAGCCATGCCGAACGATAACCTTGCACAGAGTGTTGCCCAGGACTTCGCTCAATTCCTAAATGATGAATTTGGGTGGAACACCCCACCAGACGAATACTTCGACCCTATTTCACAAGCGATCGGCAAACAGGTTGACCGCTCAAAGCTTTTGCAATGCTATCGATCTCCTGCAAGATTAAGCAAGCTTGCGAAAGCACTGCAGTCTTGGTGCGAGTGCGAGGAAGTATCGGTTGACTTAGTCACGGCCATGCTCAAACAATCAATCGTGAAC
Organism: uncultured Pirellula sp.; assembly: GCA_903920425.1. GTDB lineage: Bacteria > Planctomycetota > Planctomycetia > Pirellulales > Pirellulaceae > JBKCUI01. The sequence continues at coordinate 1,944 of CAIXME010000181.1, forward strand.
AACTTTGGCCGAAACGCACTCGATGACTAGATTTGAACTCCAAATGCCGGCCTAACCAAATGTTGGACCGAAGCCCCCGTCGGTCCGTTTCGAACTTTAGAGACCGTGTTGGCGGGGGCTCGGTCAACATGGGCGTTACGCCAGAAGAGAGGACGTGAATGCTGAACGCTTTCGGATGGTGCGTTGTTCGCTCATCTAGAAGCCCGTACGTTGATGTCACCCTTGAAGAAACCGTGGACCGCATCGACGAAGAAGTTTCGCGTCGGGATGCTATACTTGCCGACCAGTTACTAGCGTGGCTAGGAGATCCGAAAGACAATGGCGACTTCATGTGGTCTCTCAAGCCAATCCAATGGTCGGATGCAAAAGTTCTGCTGTATACCGCTTCAAGAAATCATCGCGCATCGAGGCTTTGGGACTTCCACGAATGGATCATTGAGAATGCGCCTGGTAGCTACGGACTAACCTACGTGAACGATGACGAAGATGATGGCTCATACAGGCCAGACCGGCGCACTGGAATTGATCGGAAAGGAGTGTTTCGGGTCTTCCGAATCGCAAATGGCAAAATTGACGAGTGCGACGACCCATTTCTTTCACCGATAATCCCGATCATCAACCCAAACGATCTGTGCTAGAGTGGCGTAACAAAGCGATGCACGCCAAGCCCTCGATCGGCCGTTTTGACTTGCGTAGAGTCAACTTACTCGGGCTGGGTGATCGCATCCGTTAGGTGGATGATGGACCAACGAAAACACACTTCGCATTTGTTCCTAGCTTCTGTGCTGATTTGCGTCGCGCTTGGTGCCGTTTTTCTTCTTTTGCATCTAGGCGCGTCGTCAGGTCGCGTGTTTGCCGGTAAATCATTGGGTGAATGGCTTGACGATCGCGTCGTTACTCCCGAAGGCCCGCACATCTTGACTCCCAGGGCGACTGCTGTCGTACGCGAGATCGGAGAGGAATCTATTCCAACTTTACTCGCTTGGGTTAAACGTAGCGACAACTCGATAGTGGAGGCACTTCATTATCGTTATGGCATACCGGTCCCACTGAACCAGGCTTGGCGCACTCGTGGCTTCTATGGGTTTCGCGCATTGGGGGATAAAATGGATGTCGCGATTCCGGAACTGGTTGAACTGGCAATGTACAATCCGAATGAAGGCATCCGATCGGCAGCGATAAATTCCCTAACCGAGAGGCGGCCCCTAACCACCGAGTTGCTGACGATTGCACTCACGGACGCAGAACCAGATCATAGAAGCCGTGCGGCGAACGTTCTTAGCTACTTAAGACCACCCGATGCTATTGAATCTCTGACCCAAGCCCTCGCTGACCCGGATCATCATGTGCGCCTGCAAAGTCTGGGAGCGCTGCGCTATTACACTGACCCGCTACTTCCTAACTCAACGCTGCAAGCCATTGAACTTTGCACATCAGACCCCGTATCGGACGTGCGTGAAGCTGCACAGGCTGCTTTAAACTCCCAGAAGGATTATGCAAAGGTGAGCGGTGAATAGAAGAATCCACCTAACAATGTGGTGCTCCGAAGTCGCCGCCGGTTCTTCCCAGACTTTTAGAAACGTGGTCTCCGGCGACATCGGTGACCACGGTCGTTCGGTGAAGGAGGTACCGATGACAGACGTTGTGAATTGTGTTGAGCACGGTAGGCAGGGAATCGGGCTGGTTTGCATTCACATCGCTAAGGCGATTGAATCAGGACAGCAGGTGGGATTTTTTTGGGGCGATGATTCTGATACAGCTCGGCCGGATGCCTGGTGTTGGGAGTGCGAGCAAGCATTGTTGTCATTGTTGCCCGGACAAACAAGCGACGCATGGTTTCATGATTGCGAATACAAGGTACTCTGTGCCGCGTGTTGGGATTTGGCAAAGGGCCGCCTTAGTAGTTCGAAGAGCGATTGAGCGAGGATCGGGCGTGATGACTCGCCGCTTACTTCCACCATCCCGAGTTGCCAATCCCGCGCTCGGCAAACGCAACTCCGCTCGCTTCATTGTATTGCAACATATCGTTTTACTTGCATTCCGAAAATACAACGACGTATCTTGACGATCGATCTGCGATGCTGAGACAATTGGAAAGGTTGAAGTGACTCAGAAAACCACACTACACCGAACAAAACCGTGCAATGAAGCATCCGGTTGGCCGTTTTTTGCTTTTGAGACGTTACTAGCGGATGCTCGCTGACGGTTGCCGTTCGGCAAGGATAGTCGGAAACGCAGTGAAAACTTTTAGCCTTCGCCTTCTCTTTCTTGCTATCTTTCTTGCGGCAATTGCATGCTGGTACATTCAGAGTCTTTTTCAGACACAAGCGTATTCCGGGCTCGCAAGTGACATCAGAACGGCGGAGCAGGGATGGCGTCGATATGGCGACATGGACTCAGATGTTCACATCAAAATAGAATCGAATCGTTCCCTTACTCGTTCACAGCCACCATGGAAAAACAAAGATCCCAATCCACCGGTAAGCGCCAGACAAGCGTTGCAGATAGCGGATAAGTTTCGACGTGAACGATTCAAAAATCATTCACAATACGACTGGTCACTTGAGCATGTCGCTTTGACACCTCTTGATCTAAAGAGTGATAAGTGGTGTTGGATTGTACAATTTGAGGCTGTTCCCAAAAATGGTGGCGACGGAAGGTGGCCGCGGTTTCCTGTTTACGTTCTAATGGATGGTTCGACAATTGAGCCCAAAGACCCAGAGGGATTTCTGAAGGAAAAATGATGCCGAACAATCGATTGCACCGAAGTGGCGGTCGGCCGTCCGAATTTTTTGAAACCTTACTTGGCGCCATTCGGTGAATGGGGCCGACTATGAAGTCCTTGGTTTGCAAGTGACGGTTGCCACTGTTTTTGGTTTTTGTTTGGGCCTACATTTTTCTTGGTCCGCTTTCTAGGTGCCAGCCGCGGAGACGATCTTTATTCGCTCACCTTACGTGGCGAATAAAGACTCGGCGTAGTGGTTGGCACCGGTGACGTTGCTAGGTGAGCTTCGTTCGAGCGATCGTTCTTGACGGAACGCAATTTCTTTAGGCAAGGATGGTTGATTAGGCGACTATTCGAGTTGTGAATGCATTTCACTCTTCTAGGCCTGTCGGGCAGGTTGCATTCTCTCAGTTATCCATGCACGGTTCAAACATCTTGTGCGATGATGAGTCCGAACTGGTTGCGGATTGCATTGTGCTTCGATGAGCTGCAAGCCACAATTCCACGTTACGCTGGCACATTCTTTAGGGCGACGCGTCTGACGCTTCTTTGATCGCTCTTGCGATCTGTCCTGGCGAAACTTCAGTGTCAATTGGTATCGGTGCTTAGCGAGGTTGGGTTAGGTCTTGTCCTTGTCTATTTTCAATTGTGTTCGGCGGATGATGCTCTTTCTGACTCGTGTACGTTAATCGTGAATAGGTTTCGTTATGGGTAAGCTAAATGGATTAGTAGAAAGCTACGAGGTCCCTTTTGCGAGTCTGCGATGTCGATGCATCAGGCAATGGATTGCCTTTGGGGACGCGATTTTCGGGTTGTCCTCGTAGCCGTGGTTCGGAAAGGGTGAGATTCGAGTAACGATCCTGGTTTAAAAGCTACGAGGTCCGATTCGTTCTCCGATGCGAGTGCATCAGCCACCGATTACTGGTTGTCCTCTTAGCCGTGATTTTTAAAGGGCGAGCAAGGCTGATTCGTTCTCCGATGTTATGGTGCTCGTGAGCACGCTTGCATCAGACCGCAGATACTAGCTTTCTTGCTCGCCGTGGTTTGGTTGTGGATTTGAGCCTGTCGGCTGTTTGCGCTAGTGGTTTTGAGGTTCGCTTCGAGTCTGTGCTCTTCGTTGGTTTGGACGCTTTCACGTTGGGAGGGTTCTTAGTAAGTGCTTTCGGCGATTGTGATGCTTTGGTCTGTTGCTTATTCAGTCGTGCTTCCCTGGCCAAGCGATTCTTACGTTTGTGACGACACTCTTTAGGCTTCATTGCCAAGAGGTCTTTCTCGTCCAAAGGTGGTTTTCCTCCGAACGACTTGGTGGTATTGAGCATTATGCTCGTATCCCAGTCTTTCTCATCGCGGAGCATGGCCCAAGCTAAGACGGCGATTTTGCGACCAAGGGCGATAGCGGCTTTTTTCTTGCGAGTCTTTTGCTTGCCACAGATGCGGTCGTAGACACCTTTTGCCCATGGGTTATATCGAAGCGACGCCCAAGCACACTCGACAAGAATCGTTCTCGCTATTGGGTTGCCACGCTTGGTGATGCGGCCATTGCGATCCGTTTCACCGGATTGGTACTGACGAGGAACCAGGCCGAAGTAAGCGGATACTTGGCGGCCATTTGCGAAGCGATTGGGATCATCGATACAGGCGACCAGGATCTCGGCAGTTCGAGGCCCAACACCAGGGATAGTTTTGACTCGTTGGATACGCGGATCAGTCTTGCCGATGGCTTCAAGCTTCTTGACGATGGCATCCATTTGCGCTGTGACAGCGTCGAGTTGAGTAAGCTCGTTGTCGAGTTCGCCTTTCCAGAGTTCGTTTGGGGCGCAATCAGCAATTGGTTTACGGAAGGAATTAATATACGTACGTCCGGTATGCCACGCTTTTTCGCCAGTGTCGATGGCAATCCCGTGATTGACGAACCAAGCACGAATGGTGCATTTCATTTTGCAGATCCGGCTGTCGAGGGTCTTTCGATACTTCACTAGAGATCGGAACTCGCGGTTTGCTTCGGAGGGCATGTGAACAGGCTTGAGTTCGCCCATGGCGGCCATACGAGCAAGTTTGAGGGCGTCGTCCTTGTCAGTTTTTCGTTTGACGTTGCTCCACTTCCAGGCGTCTTCGTTAGTGGAACAGACGAGCGTTTTCTGCCCAAGGCTTATGGCGAGGTCGTTGATCCAGCCAGAAGGACCGCAAGCTTCCATGACAACGAGGTCGCATTTAGTCTTCTTGAGAAGAGTTGTAAGGTAGTTTCGTTCGGTAGCAGCGTTGATGAACTCATGTTTGCGCGTTCTGGAATTATAAATGCAACACATGGTATTGAACTTGCCGAGGTCAAGAGCGAGAATGATCATCAGTTTTGTTCCTTGGGTTTGGGGTTGGAATTTTGTGACGTTTCTGCGTCGCAAGCGCAGAGCAAGATCACGGGTCAGAGTCGCCAGATTTTATTCAAATGGCTCCCACCCCAAACCCAGGACTTACATGGATTCTTTCG
>CAIXME010000182.1 GCA_903920425.1 uncultured Pirellula sp.
AATTCCATACTCGATGGATTGGATCAGCCTCGAACGCATGCAGCCTAGAGAGTCGAATGACTCAGGGTGTATCATCCCCATCGCAGCTTCGCAAACTCGTTGGTTCATTCGAGGGGAGGCTGGTGGCAAATTGCAATGCTTATCGAGCCAAGATCTGCAGCTAGCCAGCAGGAGGGACCATACAACATGTGATTGGGGGCCTAGCATCCGCTCACTGTAGTCGTCTGCGAAGTCCTCCATGCGGCTGACTGAGAAAGCGTATTGGGTAGACGAAGGGCTGTTTGCGAAGTATCCCAAAAGCAAATCGGTCCAATGTTCTAGATAGTGCCGAAGACGATTCAGTTCGTCGGCCTCAGCGATACCTCGATCTATTCCTTCGAGAATGATACGCAGGCAACGATTTCGGACTTCGCAATGAGAAACATAAACGTTGTGTAGAATCGATCGAGCGTCGTCATCCACTTGTCGATCTTCTAGCTTGGCAGCAACTGCGACCACGACGCGTGCAAGCGGTTCGGTCATCAGGATTTCTTCGATAACACAACGCAACTTGTGCCAGGCTTGAATTCGTCGACCCGTGCTCATGGACAAGGTTTGGGAGCGGAGTCTGGTCAGCATGGAATTCCAACCGTCAAATCGAATACGGTTGCGAAGCCAGTATTCATTGACTGCTTCGGCGGGAATCGGCTCGTGCCCGCAAACCAAACTGGACCCGTGATACCCCCATAAACTTGCCATTTCTACGAGCCAACCAGTATGCATTGGTTTTCTTTCAATTGAGGATACAAGCCAAACCTCACCGTCAGATGAGTGCATCTCAGGATCATCGCCGGTCCCCTATTACTCAAGCACTAACAAAGTCAGAATCCAGCATTCAAGCGGCCATCCCCAAAACAATCGTCACAAACGCCATATCTCCCGCATCCCTGCAACTCCTGTTTGATAAACACGATTTTGGTTACGATTTGAGCTAAGCTAAACTCGATAGGACGATTCTGCGTGTGTACGCTTTACCGAACAGTTCATTAGTGCAAATCGAAAGGGCAATAAGATCATGAAAATCCGAACAACCGTCACAATCCTTTCGTTTTGCTGCGCGGTCTGGATGTCCATTGCATGCGGTTCCAATGCAAACGCAAAGCAATATGTTCAGAACTACAACGGCCGCCAAGTAGTCGTCCACACCAACCCTATTCCGGTATTCTTGCATCGCATGGTCCCACCGCAGCACGGTAGGCACGTGACTCAGAAAGAGCTCCAGCAGGGCAAGCTTCCTGTGTCTCGCACGGCGCCAACACCGGTGATCGTCAATAAATCAGATCGAACCCGGTAGTATCGAACCCTATCGCATGGATAGCAACGATCGTTAGTGCCGGAAAGTCTGCAGGTACTTTCCGGCGGGGGGAAGCGGCAACAGGTTACTGTTGATCTGGATGAGATCAGGCTGATTCCATGACCACTGGAGCAAAATTCTCCAACGCTTGTATTGACGAGGTCTCGAACGGCAACGACATTACGCTCGCATTGTCTTCAATAGAGCGTGTGGGCTGACTTCGACGTCGCCAGCGATCTTGTTTGCGATTCCTTCCACATCAGAGAGTCCATTTTGGAAATTTGGCCCGCGATCGACCTGCTCAATGGAAATTGCGTTCGACTCCAGCAAGGTGACTATCAACGAAACACGATCTTTAGCGATAGCCCTGGTGCCGTCGCTGCGAGATGGTTTGGAGCAGGATCTCAGTACCTGCACTGCGTTGATTTAGATGGGGCCAAAACAGGTAGCGTCGTCAATTCAGACGCGATCCGAGAGATCGTATCCGCTGCGGATGGAAAAAAAGTCCAGCTGGGTGGTGGCGTTCGCAATGAAGCGACGATTGAGCGGTTACTCTCTTTAGGGCTTTCGCGACTGGTCGTTGGGACTGCGGCACTCAAGGATCCCAAGTGGTTCGCCCGCATGTGCGAGCAGTTTCCTGGGGCGATGGTTCTTGGCGTCGACGCACACAACGGAATGGTTGCCACGGAAGGGTGGCTGGAAACGTCTAGCACTTCGGCAACCGAATTGATCGATCGCGTGGCTCAGCATACAAACGCCTGCGTTGCCGTGGTTTACACGGATATCGCGAAAGATGGAATGATGGCTGGTCCCAATTTCAAATCCCTCGCAGCGATTCAAGCGAGCAGCCCTTTTCCGGTCATTTGCTCGGGGGGCGTAACAACGCTCCAAGATATTCGCGACTTGATAGCACAGAAAACGGCGGGAGCGATTTTGGGGCGCACTCTTTACGAAGGGCATATTGATTTGAGCGATGTACTGAAGATCGCCGCTGGCCAGCAATAACCCGCCTATCCGCCAGGGAGTTGTCCCTAGGCGGTGCAAAGAATTCTTGGACGTCGCATGTCCTGCGAAGCAACCGTTTCCTGCCGAATCTGTCCGGCTCGGACTTACAGCTAGCCGCTTAAAGCGCTCTCAAATTCGTCATGCTTAAACGGATGCTTTGCAAAGGATCGGGAGATTGATCTTGTTCGACGTGGCATTGTGCGACGCCGGTCTTTTTTGCTGCGGCTATGACTCCCTTCATGTCAATGACCCCAGCCCCCACTTCCTTGAAAGCTTCCTTGGGAACCTTTCCTTCGTCGAAGGTGATTGGCGTGTTGGACAGCAAGTCCTTCAAATGCACTTGGGCTATTCTGCCTTCTAGTTTCTGCAATGTCTGAATGGGATCCCAACCGCCGATTGCAGCCCAAAAAACGTCCAGCTCAAATTTGCAAAGCTCTTTTTCAAAGCCTTCGATAAAGATATCCATCCCTGTCTTTCCGCCTTCGATTGGCTGGAACTCAAATGAGTGGTGGTGGTAACAGAGCTGAATCCCAGCTTTTTTGCACTTTTCTCCAGCTTGGTTGGATCGCTCGGCGATGGCTTTCAGCTGGCTAGCTGTTTCGCGATGTCCTTTGCCGATGTACCCGAAAACGAGGTACTTCAAGTTGTGTTTGACCGCGGTCTCGATTGCCAGTTCGATCGAGCCTGCATCGGGTGCTGGCTTGGCTTCTCCAAGGATGTTCCACTTGAGAAACGCAGACGAAGCGGTCAGTCCGTTGTCCTTGGCAATCGGCATTAGCTTGGGAGCGTCCATCACGTCGATTAATTCGATTTGCTTATACCCCGCAGATGCGACGGCCTTGATCGTGCTGGTCGGATCCTGTGCAAGTTGATTGCGGAGCGTGTAGAGCTGGATCCCAATGTTGGACAAATAGGGGTCATTCTCAGGCAAAGCCCATGCAAATTGACTTGCGACGGGAATCAACGATGACGCGATTGCCAAGGAGGAGGTGCGTTCCAAAAAGTTTCTTCGAGTAACCATGTGAGGGGGTTCCAAAGGAAGGGAGTGGACTAGGTTCGAGAAAGAAATGCTATCATAACCGGCAAAAACGTTCCAATCAGGACTGGTAAAGTTAGATATTTGGGTAAAATACGCAGCCTGGGTTGGCAATTCGCTTTTCCGATGGGAAAGCTTGCTCAACTGATTTCGCGTCAACCGCCATCAAGGAATGGTGGCAACTGGAAAAGTCCCGGATGGGCTCTGCAACCAGAAATGTAAAACGGCGCGGTTTACGAAACTTTGTTACTTTGGGAGTTAGTTCCATGCGTCGAATGATTATCACTTTGGCTGTTGTTGTTGCTGCTGCTTGCTCGTCGTCGAGCGCTTCGGCTGGTTTGTTCCACAAGAAGGATGCTTGTTGTGAGCCAGCACCAGTTTGCTGCGAAGCACCAGCTCCAACATGCTGCGATGCAGCACCAGTTTGCCGTCCAAAGCACCAACTTGGTTCGAAGATCAAGGGTTTGATCGCTAAGCTTCACAGCAACAAGTGCTGCGAGCCAGCTCCAACATGCTGCGATGCTCCAGCACCAGTTTGCTGCGATGCACCAGCTCCATGTGCAGCACCAGCACCTTGTGCAGCTCCAGCTCCATGTGCAGCACCTGCACCATGTGCAGCTCCAGCACCAACATGCTGCGAAGCAGCTCCAACATGCGGTTGCGAAGAAGCACCAACATGCTGCAAGCCAGCTCGCAAGCACCACCTCAAGGCTTTGGTCGGCAAGATCAAGGGTCACTTTGCAAAGAAGAGCTGCTGCGAACCAGCACCAACATGCGGTTGCGAAGCTCCAGTTGCAGCTCCAAGCTGTGGTTGCGGTAACTAATTGCTGATCCCTCGGGATTAAGAACTAAATTGATTCGACGCTTGGTGCGAGAATCTCGAAACGGTCGCGATTGAGTTCGCGGCCGTTTTTTTTTTGACTCGACCAGGAACCCAGGGGTCGCCGAACATTGGTCGGTGCGGAGTGGGTAAAATGGGTGCTCCCTAATTGTGAATTCCCATTGCACGGTTTTGCACATGAGCCCAACCCTTCTGCAGTTCCAGCCGATTGCGAGTTTCCCGAAACCTTGGGCGCAACAGCTTTCGAAATACATGGGAACTGTTTCTTTCGCGTTGGAGCGTTCGTCGGCTCGGCCAATGCCAAAGCAGTTTTTGGGGGTGCTCTCCTCACATCAGCACAAACATGGAGATGCATTCGCGTCTTGGTGGAGTTCCCTGGAATCCGCATTGCGACTTGCAAAGCAACAGGGGTGGGGCGTTCTCTGCGCCGGCGATGCTCCGTATTCGAAAAGTGTCATTCACGCTTGCCGCAGGTTGAGCGTTCCTCGCATTGAATTGAAGACGTGTTCCTCGCAGGATGTCTTTGCCGACGCGGTCGAGGAGAGCCAATCTCAGGATGCTGGGCTTGCCGGACGTCTTTGGGTTACACGGACCAGTGCGGAGGCACACGCCTCACCACGAGTAGCGGCCTTGCCATTGCGCGATCTAGCGGTCGCGTTTCTCGCAGACCAAGCCTTTGCGTTGCAGGTTCGAAAAGGGGGCAAGATTGGCGAATTGCTTCATATGAGGTTGGCATGCTCGGAGATCCCATCCGCTTCTACCTACGTCTCCATCCAGATTAGCGAACACAAAACCAAGGGCCAATTAGATCGCCGATTTAGAAACTCGGCGGAGAATGAATTGCTGGATGAAGGTGCCATTGGGTGGGTGAGCAAACCAGCGAGCAAATCTGCGTCTAGCAATTCGCGGAATGCACTAGATATAGGGGGCTCGGTTCGTACCTATCAAGCGATCGCATCATTGGAACATTGGAGACGCTCGTTTGACCGATACTTGATTCACTGCACGCGCGCCCGCACCGGCGCATGGCCGGATCAATCCGAAGACCAGTTCCAGGATGAGTTATTGCACAGACCATGGCAGTCTCAGCCCACGCCCTTGGAGACGTTGACCCGAATCCTATCCCAGCAGCGACTTATTGCAACGAACACGTGCCGGCGTAGCTGCGATTTCACTGTCTGTTTTTCCGCGCAACCGATCGACCGATTGCTGTCGATGCGCAGATACCAATCCCATCTTGGGCGATGGGATTGGGAACCGTATGGTTTGATGATCGATCGGGAATGGTTGATTGAGCAGGGAGCCAGGCAGGTCCAATACGTTTCCGCATCACAAGCCAAGACAATGAATCATGACGAATTGGCCTTTACTCAAGTAGTCGGTTCCTCTGCCAATGCCATCGATTGGACGGTCGAGAGGGAGTGGCGTCTGACCCATGACGTCAGGCTTGGCCAAGTTCCCTCCGATAAAGCAGTCGTTTTTGTCCCAACAGTCCTAGAGGCGAGATCGATTCAACACCTATCTCGTTGGCCCGTTTGCGTAACGACCTAGGATGAGATCAAGCCGTTCGACGGACAGCAGCGTTTGCGAGTGCTTTCAAGGCACTGACAGCCTCGCTCGGCTTCAGACGATCCAAGTGCTCGACAGCGTCAGTGACCAGTTCCATTGCGAACTGCTTGGTGTAGGCCGATGCGTCGGACTGTTCCATGGCAATTCGGAGTTCGCTGGCCGCATCAGGTTCCATAGCGTTAAGTCGTAAGATTAAAGCATTGCGACGATTTGGTTCCATGGTTTCCAATGTTCGCAATGCAGGCAGCGTGGGCTTGAAGGAAGCCAAGTCGGTTCCCAAAGTCTTGCCTGCGTCCTCCGCCTGTCCCCAAACATCCAGCCAGTCATCAAACACTTGGAATGCCGTACCTAGCTTCAGGCCAAACTGCTGCAACGCATGGCACGTGTTCTCATCGGCACCGGAGCTCCATGCACCTAGAGAGCAACTGACGGCGCACAGGGCGCCGGTCTTTGCATCGAGCAGCTTCACATACTCTGCAACACTGATGTCGAAATGCCCTATGCTCTTCCCTTGCATCATCTCGCCTTCGCAGACCTGCTTTGCCGCGTCCGCAATCCAGCGCCCAGGAATAGTCGAGGTGCCGTGATTGGCGAGCGCGTAGGCGTGGGTGAACAACCAGTCCCCGACCAGCACACTCGCAGGTACTGTCCAGCGAGTATGAACGGTTTGCTTGTGGCGACGCATCAATGCGTTATCTAAAACATCATCGTGCACCAAAGTTGCGGTGTGGACGAGTTCGACCACAACGCTCAGCCGAATCGCTTCATCGGTGACTTCTCCCAATGATTTCGCAGACAAGAGCAGCAGTGTTGGTCGCAACCTTTTGCCGCCAAGATCACCGACATAGGCCAACATTTCGGCAACATCTTTATTGTTTGACGCGAGTTCATTACGAATGGACTGCTCGACTCTGCCAAGTTCGGCTTGGATTGGAATAATCGCCCGTCGAAGTTGGTTTCGGTATGCCTCACTAGCATCCTTTTGCGATCCCAGGTCTTTGGTCTGGGCGGGTGAGATGGGCGAAATCACTGAGCGAAAGCTGCTTTCCGGTATTCGAGGTGGATACTCGACGCCGATGCGGTTCGAATCCGAATTCGCGTTGCGTGTGTGAACTTCAACTGAGTCCATAATGGGTCATTCGTTTCTCAGGTAATCGCCTCGCGCCCCACCTGTTTTGGATAGAAGCACAATGTCGGAGATTTTCATTGCTTGATCGACTGCTTTGCACATGTCGTAAACAGTCAAAGCAGCAACACTTGCCGCAGTGAGTGCCTCCATCTCAACTCCTGTTGGCCCGAATGATCGGACTGTCACATACCAACGCAACTCGGTATCGGAGACCCACTCGTGCTGAACGTCGACAGACGTAATCATCAGCGCGTGGCACAGTGGGATCAATGTACTGGTTTGCTTGCTCGCCTGTATTGCCGCGATGCGAGCGACCTGAATGCAGTCCCCTTTTTTGATGTCGTTGTTGCGAACAGCGTTTGCTGCCGCGACCGACATCGAAATGGTACTCGATGCAATCGCCTCTCGTCGGGTATCAGGCTTTGACCCGACGTCCACCATGATGGCGTTCCCTTGTGCATTCACATGGGTTAGCCGAGTGGATTGTTCGGGTTGGCTGTGTTCTGATTCAGGTTCCTTTGAAGATGACATAGACTTACTCACATCGTGTCTCCCGCAAAGGAACGAAAAAAATAACAACAGGCATTCAATGGCTTGTTTTCGTACGCAAGACGCGATTAAGGGAGAATAGAGTTCCTGGCAGCATGCGTCTCTACGGGGGGAATTGCTGCAATGGAAATTCTCACATGTTCGCGAGACGCACGCGAGCGACAAAACTGACGGCACGCATCGGCGTGCCGTCCTGGGTCTACTTTCCGACTATTCTGAGCGGACCATTCCGAGCGAACGGCAAATGGAAACTGGCCATTGCCTTCGTTCTTTTCGGATGGCGCGATTCCACCCAAAGGGCTTGGAACGCACGCTTATTTGCGGCGTTTACTTTTTGGCTGCGTATTCAGCGCCGAAGAACTCTTTGCTTTCGTCGACGGTCGGTTTGATGGTTCGGCTTCCTTCTTGCCAGTTTGCTGGGCAAACTTCACCGTGGGTTTCGACGAATTGCAATGCTTGGACCATTCGCAACGCTTCATCGACGCTACGTCCAAGAGGCAGATCATTTACCACTTGGTGGCGAACGATCCCTTCTTTGTCGATCAAAAACAATCCTCGGAGTGCGACGGAGTCACCGATCAAAACATCGTAATCTCGGGCGATTTGCTTGTTCAAATCCGCGACCAATGCGTAGTCGACCGGTCCAATCCCGCCTTGATTGCGAGGCAGATTTCGCCATGCCAAGTGGGAGAAATGGCTATCAACGGAAACTCCGATTACTTCCACTCCGAGATCGTTGAATTCTTTGACTCGGTCGGAGAAAGCAATGATTTCGGTCGGGCAGACGAAGGTAAAGTCCAAGGGATAGAAAAACAGAATGACGTGTTTTCCTTTGAATTGGCTCAACGTCAAGTCGGCGAAAGAACCGTCCTTGAGAACTGCCTGGGCTTTGAAATCGGGAGCGGGTTTCGTTACGAGGACTGCCATGGATGGATCTCCGGTTGGTTTGGCGATAGAGTTTGGTGGTTGGTTTCTCAATGAATCACAATCCTCCCTATTGTCCGGCGATCGTCAAGGCTAACCCAAATGGACCAAGTCAAAGAAGAAAAACTGACCGATTCGATTGCAACGATCGATCGGCTCAAGCAAGAGGTGAATGCGTTTGTGGCGGAGCGGCAATGGGAGTCATTTCATTCGCCAAAGAACCTTGCGATGTCGATCGCCATTGAGACTGCAGAATTGATGAAGCACTTTCAATGGACCAATCCGTCGATTCCTGAAAATCCTGTTGGCAACGATTCGCCGGTTGCGCAGGAGCTGGCAGACCTATTCGCCTACACGCTTCGTTTGGCTGAAGTCTTGCAGATTGACCTGAGCGAAGCTCTAGCCTTAAAGATGGTTCGCAATCGATTGAAATATCCCGTGGGTGCGGACTATATTCCACGGGATATCACAAGACCAGAATCGTGAAAAACGCTTTGATTTCCTTGAAAATTTTCGCTTGAATTTTCAAAACGATTCGGTTTTCCAATGTTTTTTCGACATATTTGCGAAAAAACCAGGGTTTTTCAGCCAGATTCATCGTTTCCCGGTTGCATTTTACCCCGAGCAACCTTTAATTCAGCCAACCGTATTGTCCTCGGTTGGACATGATTCATGATTTGAAGTTTGTTGAAAGGGATTTATCACATGGCGAAAGCAGCTGCCAAGACAGAAAAGCCACTAACAAAGGTCCAGATCTTCACTAACATTGCTGAAGCTACTGGTCTTTCCAAAAAGCAGATTGCTGAGGTTTTCGATGCTCTCAAGGCAGAGATTGCAAGCTCGGTTGGTAAGAAGGGCGTAGGCTCATTCGTCATCCCTGACCTTTGCAAGATCGTTCGCATTCAGAAAAAGGCGTTGCCAAAGCGTCAAGTTCGCAACCCACAAACCGGCGAAATGAAGTGGGCTGATCCAAAGCCAGCTTCCACAGCTGTTAAGGTTCGCGCTCTGAAGAAGCTCAAAGACATGGTCTAATTTTTAGACCTAGTTCTCGCTGAAACATTCGATTGGGCAGGCTTTATAGCTTGCCCATTTTCGTTTCCAATGTTCTCCTCGGGGCATGGAACGCAGAAATTCAAGGAGCGTGAAGGTTTGCCTAGAGGCAATGTAATTGTCACAACACGGCGCGTAGGCGATAGGCACAGAATCCCTTGCTCACGCTTTGGGGCATGATTAAATGAACTGGGCATCCAGCGGCCCAAATAGTCCGCTTGCTCTACAACGCCAGAGCGAGTGCAATTGGGAGTCCGCTGCATTTGGGCCGTGTTCGGTGACAGGATTCAGGAATCTCTTTTCAGGAGGGTATCATGCGATTGGTTTTGATGGGAACAGGCCCGTTTGCTGTTCCAGGCTTTGATGCTTTGAGCCAACAAAATGATGTCGAAATCGTCCACGTGGTAACACGGCCCTTGGCGTCGAAAATCGGAAAGAAGGATTCTCCGACTAGCCCGGTTCGGGAATGGGCCTTGGAGAAGGGGTTGCCGCTTGCGGACCCAGTATCGATCAATTCTCCGGATATCGTAGAGTGGCTCAGCTCTTTACAAGCGGACATGATGGTCGTTTGTGACTATGGCCAGATCCTTTCCAAGGATGCGCTGCGCACGACGCGACTCGGCGGCATCAATTTGCATGGTTCGCTACTACCGAGGCATCGGGGAGCGGCTCCAGTCCAATGGTCGATTCTCTCGGGTGACCAGCAAGCTGGGATCTCAACAATCCATATGACCCCATCGCTCGACGGTGGACCTGTTTTGCATCAATGTGCCACGGAGATTGGCGTCGGAGAGAATGCCGAACAGCTCGAGAAACGCCTCAGCCAGTTGGGTGTTTCCATCTTGTTGCAATCGGTTGCGTTACTCGGAGCCAAGGCTTCTTTGGAGGATTGCCAAGAGCTTGGACAACTTCAGGATAAGTCGCTTGCAACGAAAGCCCCTCGACTTTCCAAGGACGATGGGCAGATCAATTGCAACTACCCCATTGATTGCCTCGATCGGCTTGTGCGCGGTTTGCAGCCGTGGCCAGGAGCGTACTCGCATTTAGAGTTTCCTGACGGAAAGTCCCTGAGGGTCATCATTCCGCATTGGGTTCCCATTCACTGCGATGTAGCCACGTACAACTTGAGCCCTGGCGACTTGTTCTTTGGTGCTTCTCTGCGACAAAGCCAGTTAACGGATGAACGACTCAATGCGTTTTCGCTTTACATAGCGGGCTTGGATGGACTATTGGGTGTTCCGGCTATCCAACCTTCCGGAAAGAAATTGATGACCTCGGACGAGTTTCTGCGTGGTTATTCCAGATATTCGACAATTCGCGTCGCTGGTTTGCCAGGAACTCATGCTCTATTAGGTCGGATGCAATCCCAATCGTAGTTCGCCAACTTTTTGAAATCCACGGACACAATGCTTCTCAACTCCATTCTGACGATACTCCAGGACATTGCCCCGTTGGACCTTGCTGAGTCTTGGGACAACGTCGGCCTGTTGGTAGGTCGACGCGACTCCGATGTGTCATGTGCAATGACTTGTTTGACGCTGACGGACGTTACGCTACAAGAAGCGATCGAAGCCAAAGCGAACTTGATCGTCACGCACCATCCAATTCCGTTCAAGCCGATTTCGAAAATCACGGACGATACGACTTCGGGCAGTTTATTGCTAAAGGCGGCCAGGGCGGATATCGCGATTTACTCGCCTCATACCGCTTGGGACAATTGTGCACGGGGGATCAATCAGCAGCTTGCAGAGGAATTAGGCTTAACGAACATCAAGCCGTTGCAACAGGCGGTATCACCTAAGTACAAAGACGAATGCGTGGGCACGGGTCGGTACGGGTCGATGGTTGCTACAGCCATTGGCGATGTGTTAGAGAAGCTTGGAACGGCGTTGCCGATAGAACAAGCCAGGCATACGCATACACTTTCGAAAACCGTTTCAAAAATTGGCATCGTTTGTGGCAGCGGAGGCAGCATGCTCGGCTTGGTTGCCAGTCGCGGATGCGACGCCATGTTGACAGGCGAAGCGACCTACCATCAATGCTTGGAAGCGGAAGCGCAAGGTATCGTTTTGATCATGATCGGGCACCACGCGAGCGAGGCGTTCGCGATGAAGCGACTGGCTGGAATGCTACAAGAGAGCATCCCGTCGATTCGAGTGTTTGCCTCAGCAAACGAGCACTCGCTTTTTTAGAGGGAAAGCTCGTTCGAAAAAAGAACCGCGGTCAAGAACCCGCCAAGAAATAGATGGCTCATGCAAAAAAATATCCCAGGCAAGGCTCGAACTTGCGACCTCAGCTTTAGGAAGGCGGAAAACAACCGTAAATCCTGCGATTTCCTGCATTTTGAAGCCAATTGAACCACTAGAAACCGTGGAAAACGTGTTATTTCCCTCCTGGCCGGTATCAAAACGGTATCACGCGGGTTTTAGCCAGTGGGCGCGAGCTTCTTCGATCGACCAAATGGGGTAGTTTAGTTCCGGTTTTGCGTTCACTGCGTTGTGTGCGTTGACTCCCCAGTCGAAGCATTTCCCCGGATCGCCATAGGGTGGAGGATTCTTGGCTTTCCATGCCTTCCAGAACGCCACACACTTGCACCCGTAGCTAGGGATACCCTTTTCCCATACCGCCAATTCTTCCTCGGAGCTCCATTCTCCGTTGTGTAGCCAAGGCCAATGCGATGGCTGAGGGTTGGAGCTCGGAA
>CAIXME010000183.1 GCA_903920425.1 uncultured Pirellula sp.
GATTCCATGTTTACGGGCGATAGCGGAAACCTCTTCAATCGGTTGAATCGTCCCCACTTCGTTGTTGGCATGCATGATGGAAATCAACGCTGTTTCGGGGCGAATCGTTTTGTGAATTGCATCTGGATCGATTGAACCAAATTGATCTACAGCGAGGTAGGTTATGGCCCCTCCTAACGACTCGATGAAACGAAACGGTTCAAGCACTGCTGGATGCTCGGTACGACTTGTTATGGCATGGAATGGACGACCTTGCCGCAAACAATCAAAGTACAAACCTTTGATTGCAAAGTTATTGGACTCAGTTCCACCGGAAGTAAAAATGACTTCGGTTGCATCACATCCGAGCAACGCAGCAACTTGTGACCGCGACAGGTCGATTGCGTCTCGAGCAACCACTCCGGCCCAATGCAAGCTCGACGGATTCCCATACGCATGATTCGCAAACGACTGCATCGCCAATGAAACTTCGGGAGCAATTGGAGTACTTGCATTGAAGTCGAGATAAACCTGTTGGATCATCGCGAAAGTCTCGTATCACTAACCCGATTAGATGAGATCGCAGTTGATTTTTTTCGCTTAGCTTGAGCCTTCCGGAGCTTTTCTTTCTCCAAGTTGATCTCTTCAGGCGTTCGAACGACAGCCTCCTCGTCGCTAGTAGAGATGGCAAGCAATCCTTTGACTAATTCAGGACGACTAAGGTAGTAGCATCGAAGCGTTCCATCTTGAGCGTAGTCAACTAACCCCGCGTGGCGCAGGACAGCCAAGTGTTGTGAAATATTGGCTTGGCGAGCCGGAAGAATGTCCTCGATATCGGTTACGCATTTCGGACCGGCAACGAGTTCATTCAAGATGGCGAGCCGGGTCGGGTGAGCGAACGCTTTGATTCGCTCAGCGGTCGCGCGTGCAGTGGGAGCAAGATTCATTTGCAGAAAATCGTTTGTTCAGTTATTGTAATATTCGATTGTTCGAATATATCGGATGATCATGTTTAATGCAATCAACCCTCCCAATTCTGATTTTGAACGGGATGAGACCTCAGACTCAATCGTTTAGCGGCGACGCGTACGACTATTCCCACAATGCGAACAGACGAAAAAGTGGCTGCATGCAAAAGTTCTTCGTGATGGCACTTTTAGTGGGACTTCTATTTGGATGCTCACAAAGAATCGAAACATCCTCGGACGACGAACCGGCTTCCGACGAGTCCAGTTCTGAAAGCGCTGAGACCGTAAACGATTCACAGTTTGCTGCAATGTGCAAAGAGGTCGGCGTAAAAAGACTGCATGTGCCCAAGAGCACCATCTCAGATGCGGGACTGGAGAGCGTAAAAGCTCTTTCGCAATTGCGTTTCCTGACCTTGCCGAATTGCAAAATTACAGACAGCGGTTTGGTTTCCTTGCGAGGATTGGAGAATCTTCGATCGCTTCAGTTAAGTGGCAACTCAATATCTGATCTCGGACTCGAGCATATCGGCAAGTTGACACAACTTCGTTCCCTTGGACTCGCCAGCACCAACTTGAGTGACGTTGGACTAGTGAAATTGTCGAATCTCGAAAAGCTAGAATGGCTTTACTTGGACGATACGTTAGTGACCGATGCAGGGATGGAGCATCTGGAAGGATTAAAAGAACTTCGTTTTCTATCATTGGTTGGCACGAGAGTCACGGATCAAGGCGCGAATTCGCTTCAGCGCTCGCTGCCGTCGCTTCGAATTCGAATCGGAAAATGATGCCCAAGTCCATTGCATTAATCCTAGTGAAAGTGACATCGCTCGATATTCTCAAAATGGGCTTAATACCGGCTTTGGCCTACTAAGAAAACAGCTACTTTGGTTGCAAGTGATGCAGATTTGTCTCATGGTCGATTTTTGCAGTTACTCGAATCATCGTATGTTTCGTAACGGTCGTTGGTGGCTGCGCAACACAGTTCGGAAGTTCTTAACTGGCTCACAGTCTGCGCGCACACCCAGTCAACGATCTGGTCAACAAGATGGTCCAGGTCACGCCGGTCTTGCTCATGGGTACAACTCTACGGTGTCAATGAGCACGGCACCCATCCTCACGTTTTTTGCGATCTTCATTTCTGCCAATGTCGATTGGGATTTTGGTCGTGTGCGAAGCGTCATTGCGACTCAGGTATTTCCCCGCTGGCATACTTCGCGTTAGCCAGAAGCGTGGGATAAAAACTTCGCCGGTTTGCTACCTACCGATGCAAAAAAACAGCTAGAGCCAGCAAAGGCTTGAGTCCTTTCATTATTCCGTAGTGTGAGATGGTTTGAGCTTAAAGACTCAGTCGCATGCTTTGCTTTTAAATATTCGGATTCAAACCTGCCCCACGATTGGATGCTGACGTCACGCAATCGTGACGTTTTGGGATTGATCGGTTTTGAACTTGGGGCTTGTGAGTGCTTTTGTGAATAGCGATTTGAGACCGATGCGGGATTGGCCGTTTGCTAGAAGATTCGATTTCACTTGTTGCATGAGATCGGCCACCGGAACGCTATTCTTCTCACGAAGAATTTTTGTGATGATCTCTTCAACCGCAGTTGGCCCGGGTGCTTTTCGATTCTGCTTGTCCTGCTTCTTGCTTTGTTTTGTTGTTTGGCGTGGCCCGCCTAAGGAAGATTTGGCACATTGAATTTGTGCCAATCGATCTGCGAGTATTTTAGTCCTGCTCGTCAACTGATCCAGCTCGACCTTGAGCTGTGTCTCATGGGATGAGAGCTCTTGGATTATTTTAGAAAAATCATGTTCCATCGA
>CAIXME010000184.1 GCA_903920425.1 uncultured Pirellula sp.
CTAAGTCACAGAGATCTCAAGAATTAATCTTTAGATCTCAATTCTTCTCCGCGGCTTTGAGACTCTGTGTGAGCCAACGGACCTGAACGCTGGTAATGACTACGCAACCATGCGATTCGATTTGGCTGGAATGGATCGCATGAGCATCCGTTCGAAAGCCGCGAAGATCCGCTCCATCGCTGGTCGCTTGTAAGGGAATATATCGACCGGATCCATCGAATGCACGACCGCGCCGTTGTCGGCTTCAAACAAAAGTAATTTTCCATTGACTGTTTCGGCGCAGTCCAAAACCACATAATCCAAACCCAACCTGTTGGATAAGTTTCGCAGGGTACGTCGATGCTTGTTCCCAAACCCAAACGAGTATCCATCCATAAACGCTGCTTCTTCCTCGCGATGTTGAGGATTCTCAAGCATATCGGCATTGAGATAGTGAACCATCCAGCGCTGCGAGATCGCCATATGCACGGGATAGGATTCACCTTGAATCAGAGCTATACGATACTTGCGATAAACACCATCCTCGCTCGCATAAGGTATGAACGGCGCTACCACTAACTCTTGCGCTGTCGAAGCCTCAAGATACTGCATCAGTTCTGCACGATTCGTAATGCGTGCCAATCCATTTCCTGCATGAGTATTCACGGGGCGAATGACCCAGCCGTCAGATTTTTCACTGCTCTCGGGCAAGGATTGAACTGACGTCATCTCCCGCAACTCGTCGCGAGCATAGCGTACGGATGCTGGAAAGACGAGACCGGGAATGTTACTTACATAATCGCCTATTCGGTCTCGCGCCAAGCATGCAATGCGAGACGGTTGGTTCAGCACGGGCGCAGGCCAGTGTTCAACGACATCGCTCAAATTGGCGAGCAAATCTTGATTGGCGTCCGATTCGCAAATGGCGACCACTGCCACATCGTGATCAGGAATATACTGTGGCGACGGAATCCCTTGCCCGACATACAACGATTCCAATTGGATAGGACCATCTTCCACCAAGAACTCGATCGGCATGTTGTCCATGATGGCGCCTCGACTTTTGATGGCGAGGACTTTAATGGCATTGGGGTCCTTCGAACTTTGTAGACGATAGTGCTGGCGCATCGCGAGCGCCGAATTTTGAAATTGTATCGCCAGTTCGAGATCGCCACCCAATTCGAATACCACCGAAAGATCCAAACAAGCTAGAGCATCGGCGGGGTTGTTCTGCAGTCTCGCGATCAGTCCCTTGCCTATCGGCTCAAGGTTCTCCGATTCGAAACCGCGACGCATCAGATTTGCTATTCCCATTAGTGGAACTCTGTTCATGCTCGAGGACCTTTATGCCGCTGAGGCGTTCGAGTTTGCATCGCTTGGATTGCGAGCATAATGTAGTACTTGTTCCAACAGCTGATCGATTTCCTGAACCGTGGTGCGATGGTTGAAAATCGCCACGCGAATGGCGAATTTGCCGTCGATCTTGGTGGAGGAAGGGATCGTTTTCCCATCGCGTTGTATCGCGGCTACCACGTCGCTGTTGACACGATCTGGATCGCTACATCGGTATCGGAAACACACGATGTTCAGCGATTGCGGAGCCAATAACTCCAGCTCATCATTCGCTCGAATCTTGTCGGCGAGGTAGCTGGCAACACGACACGTGTTTTCCATCATGGAGCCGAGGCGATCGGCTCCATAAACTTTCAAAGTCATCCAAGTCTTGAGAGCTCGAAATCCGCGGGACAGATCTGGGCCAAGATCACATGGCCAAGGTGAACCAGCCGATAGCGCCCGCGGATCGCGACTGAGGTAATCAGCTGGGTTTTCGAAGCTGGCCAAATGGGACTCCCCATCCCTGACCAGCAAGAACCCTGCATCGTAAGGTACCTGAGTCCATTTATGAAAGTCGAAGGCAATCGTATCGGCCGATTCTATGCCTACCAACTGCCCACGGATTTTGGGAGACAACATCCCTAAAGCACCAAAGGCTCCGTCAATGTGCAGCGCGATGCCAAAGTCCGTCGCAATTTGCCTTAATGAGACCAGATCATCAACGGCACCGGTGTCGACCGTGCCAGCGCACCCAATGACGCAAAATGGGCGATACCCCTTGTCGATGTCGTTTTGAATTGCCGAACGCAGCTCATCGACGCGAATCCGA
>CAIXME010000185.1 GCA_903920425.1 uncultured Pirellula sp.
TATCGAGTGAATTCGCAGGACATTTCTTTTGTCCGCAATAATCAGTCGACGGGAAACAATAGTGTGAACGTGACGAGCCCGTATGATTTGAATCGCGACGGCCGCGTCAATTCTCAGGATACGAGCATTGTGCGCAACAACCAGCAAACATCGGGAATCGTAGCTCCGATCACAGCGCCGTCGAGCAGTCCTCCGGGACCGAGCTTTACTCCGGGCGGCAAGAACGGATCGGGATCCGCACCGCCAGTCAAATCGTCGGGGGATAGTGCCGGCACAACCATCGGCACGATTGCAGGCGAGGTCCTAAACCCAAGCGGAGAGAAACTTGAGCAGCGAGAAATCACCTCGTTTACGTCGTTTCCTGCGGCTAAATGGAGCGAGGTTTCTGTCGCATCTGTTCTTGATCTTGTCCCATCCGGTGGGCCGAAAGAGATAGATGGATTGGAACCTCGAGCATTGGAGTCGGGATCGCTGGATTTAGATCGTTATTTTGCAGCACTTGGTTTGCAAAAAGACTGACCGCAATTTGTGCCCACGTGTCGCAGCAATCGTGATGGTGGCGGTTTTGTGGCGAATCTCGCGAGCCAGGTTTTCCTCTCGTTTGACCGCTTCATGGCATCCTTTAAATGGAATTGCATCTGAGGCCACAGTGAACACTGGCAAGAGGGTTGTCCGGGGCATTTTTTCGCATTGCTCTGAGCGTGGGAAATGTGGTTGTTCGGCGCCGGAAAAAACGCATAACTGGTACAAACGGATCTGGTAGAGACTTTCAATATCCCCGCGCAGTCTGTACATTCGGACCATCAATTTCTTCAGAGCGTCTTTTTCTCTCACCTCTGAGAATGGTATTTGGGTCAAGTTTGCTTTGTATTTATCATGCCATCATAGGGAAAGTTGTTATGGGTAAATTTCGTCGTGCGGCGCGGTACATGGGAACAGCGACAAAGAAGATGTCTCGTAATCAACGCGTTGCGCTGCAATACGAAAGATTGGAATCTCGTCAGTTATTGGCGAGCGATCTGGCGAGTAATTTATCCATTTCCATGGGGAGCTTTTGCGACGGGACAGACCTGTCGAAAACCGTTGAGGTCGCAAAGCGATCGAATGACATTTCGGCTACGTCCGTTAGTGCTGCAAAGTTAACGGCAGTCGAATCGGAACCAACGCATTCCTATTTCTCGCTCGACAAAGAAGTGGGGATGGTCATTCACCCTACGAGAGTAGCTGTACACTTTGTTAACAACACGGCCCCTAGCAACCAAGAATTGGATACTCTGGGGATTCGTTTTGTTCGACCAATCGGTTCGGAATTCGCCGTTTATGAGCAGTCGCTGACGTCTGACGTATCTATCCAAGCATCTCTTTCCAGTTCGAGCTTGGTGAGCAAAGTTGCTCCCGTATTTGTTATCCAAAGCTCTAATTCTGAAGCAGTTCTGTTGGATGAAGTCATTGTTGCTCTCAAGCCAGGTGTTTCCGCAGCGGAGTATTTTTCGGGTCACAAAGACTTCAGTGCCTACCGGCCACTACCGGGAACACCGGATCAGTTTATTGGAACTGTTGCAGCTGGCACTGGTGAAGTGGCATTGGACGTTGCCAACAGTTTGAATAACGACCCTCAAGTTGCTTGGACGGCACCTAATTTCTACCAAGCATGGCAAAAGTACTTCGTCCCAGATGATGCACGATTCACGAATCAATGGCATTTGAATAATGTTGGCCAAGGAGGTGGCTTGGTCGATGCGGACGTCGATATGCCTGAGGCTTGGGATCTGAACCCAGGAGGTTCATCCAGTATTGTCATTGGAGTGATTGATGACGGAGTGGATATCAATCATCCCGATATCGACCCATGGACCAATCCGGGTGAGATTGCAGGCGATGGGATCGATAATGATTTGAACGGATGGGTTGATGACATTCATGGTTGGAATTTTGTTGCGAATAACCCATCGAGTGAAAACACGACCGCCAGTGACATGCACGGAACCTCGGTGTCGGGCGTGGCTGCGGCACGTGGAAACAACGGTACGGGCGTTGCGGGTGCATCGTACAATTCGAAGGTGCTGAGCGCACGCATGTTCGAAGGCAATGCCGTGGCCTCTGATGCGAACATTGCCGCAGCGATTTACTACACAGGGGGCAGGACGGCGGCTGGAACAGGGACGTGGAATGCTGCTGCTGTCGTTAACAACAGTTGGGGTGGGGGCGGAACCAGCGCTGCCATCAACGCTGCGTTGGTGTGGGGGACGACCGCAGGACGACAAGGCCAAGGTGCAACGTATTTGTTCGCAACGGGCAATGGCTTCGGTGCGGTCTCTGAGCCGGCCGTGCAGTCTTTGAACATTCCTGGCGTTGTCGCGGTGGGTGCAACGAACAATTTTGGGGAGCGATCCGACTATAGCAATTACGGAATCGCGGTCGATATTGTTACTCCTAGCAATGATACGCGTCCAGGTTACCTAGCAATCGATACGACAGACCGGGTTGGCGCGGATGGCTATGATCCGTCGGACTATACCGGCACCGGTGCCAACGGTTTTGGAGGGACTTCCTCGGCGACTCCATTGGCGAGCGGTATCGTTGCGTTGATGCTTGCTGAAGCGAGTGCTCAAAGCATCAGCTTGACGCCGGCACAAGTGCGTGGATTGCTTCGGAACAATACCGACCTGAACACCAATGGCTTATACACTTTCGACGCTTCAACAGGCAAAAATATTGAGATGGGCTATGGCCGTTTGAATGCGGCGAGTCTGTTGTCTGGGCTAGGCAAGGCCGAGATTTCGGTTACGTCGACTACGAGTGAGCTATTGGATTCCGTGAGTACTGTGGCTATCGGAAGCGTCATCATCGGGAATTTCCAGGATGTGACATACCGAGTGAGAAATCAAGGTACTTCAACACTGAATCTTTCCGGGATCACAGCAAGTTCTGGTCCGATATCTGTACTGTCCAGCTTTAGTGACCCTGTACTTGCGCTGGGTGAGTCGACGACGTTCACCTTGCGATTCACGCCGACGGCGGCGGGTAATTTTTCGCAAACGATATCCATTCAGTCCGATGACCTTGACGAAGCTCTATTCACATTCGATGTGAGCGCGGTTGCTATTTCGCCTTCGGTTTCCGGTCTGGTCTTCGAAGATTGGGATGGAGACGGAGTTAAAGATGCCGACGATGTTGCGCAAGCGAATCAAGTTGTCTACGTTGACGAAAATGGAAATGGCCAATTCGACAGCAATCTCAACTCGTACTCGTTTTCGAACGCCACCCCTCTACCGATTGTGGACTTGACGGCTTCGACGTCGACGATGACCGTGAGTGGATTGTCTGGCTTTATTACCGACATCAATCTCAAGCTCAACATCACCCATACCTGGGTTTCCGACTTGGATGTGACGTTGATTTCACCAACGGGAATGAGAGTAGTGCTGGTTACGGGAGCTGGCGGCAGCGATGATGACTTTATCGATACGGTGTTTGACGACCAAGCGACCGCGTCGATTCAAACTGCTGCAGCTCCGTTCACCGGGAGTTTTGTTCCATTTGAACCGCTTGCTGGTTTCCTTTCGATGAGTCCAGAAGATTTCAACGGCGATTGGTCTTTGGAAATCGAGGACTTTTTCTTGGGCGATGAGGGGACACTGAGCGATTGGGAACTCACGTTCAGCACCGGGGAACAAAACACAGCAGTGAATGCTAACGGGTTCTACGCCTTTGTCGGCTTGCCTAACGGAACTTACTCGTTGCGGCCTGCTCTCCCAGCTGGTTGGACAAGTTCGGTGGTTGACGAATACTCGATCACGATTGTCTCTCCGAACGATTCCTTTCAAGGTAGGAATTTTGGAAGTGGTGCGAACAACCAGTTTTACGGCATGGTCTTTGACGACAAGGACAATGACGGATTGATCGATGCGAATGAGAGCGGTTTGGTGGGACGCCAGGTTTTTCTCGATCTCAATTCGAATGGTGTATTCGATGCACCTGGGGTTACGACTCTATCGAACAATACTCCTGTGACCATTCCGGATGTTGGAACGGTGACCTCCACCATTACTTCTACGGTCCCAGGATTTCTTGCTGATGTTAACGTAGTGGTGAACATCACTCACTCATGGGATAGCGACGTAGATCTTTTCTTGGTGCACCCCGATGGAACACGAATCGAACTTTTCACCGACGTCGGCGGCAGTGCAGATAACTTTGTGGGCACTGTTCTCGATCAAGAAGCGGCTAACCCAATTACCTCAGGAACCGCGCCGTTCACAGGTACGTTCCGTCCCGAAGGCAATCTGGGCTTGCTGTATGGCAAAGCGGCGACGGGCGATTGGACATTGGAAGCCATCGATGATGAATCCCTTTTGACCGGTACGTTGGACAGCTGGAGTCTCGAGTTGAGCGCGGGAGAGTATCGAGCGACAACCGCTGCCAATGGTCGAGTTGCGCTCAGCTTGCCTGCAGGAGCGAGCCAAGTCCGTTTGGAGCCTTTTGCTGGATACGAATACACGCAACCAGTGGATGGGCTTATCGGTGCGAACGCAATCAATTTGCCTGTATTCAATCAACGATTTGGAACGCGCGTGCCAAACGCCTTGCCGGTGCTGACGGTAAATTCCAGTTCGGTTACTGGAACCGAAGGGACAACGATTACGAACTCCGGAACTTGGTCGGACGCGAACGCATCAGACGTTGTCACGCTGAGTGCATCGGTCGGAACGATCGTAAAGAACAACGATGGGACTTGGAGTTGGAGTTTTAGTTCACCAGATCAGGTGGCGACAACTTCGGTAACGGTTACTGCAAACGATGGAGCAGGCGGAATAACGACTTTGAACTTTACCTATGCATTCACGAATTTGGCACCAACGTTGACTGTGTCTAGTTCGAGCCTGTCGGGTAATGTGCTGACGACCTTTGCTAATTCGGGAACCTATGGCGATGTTCCGGCGGATACGGTGAGCCTGACCTCGGACATCGGAACGGTGGTTCGCAATAACGACGGCACTTGGTCTTGGAGTTACGTACCAAGCACTGCAGTTGCAAATCAAACGGTTACCGTGACGGCAACCGATGAAGACGGTGGCAGCTCGTTTGTTACGTTCACGATTACCGCAGTGGTGCATGTGGCAACACGAGGAACGTTCTACAAGAATGCCACAGGATCGGATGCGTCGACATCGTTGAGTTATGACAAGGTAGCCTTGTTGCCCGGTCAGACATCGACATTTGCGAACTATACAAACTACTCGCGTGGCCTCAATGGAGTTGTGATTGATATTGCTGGTTTGCCTAGCACAACAGACAACGCCGTGATGACATCGAATATTCAGCTATCTACTTGGAATGGAATCGATACGACAGGATTCGTAGCATTGCCAGGAACGATTGTGCCGACCATTGCGGTACTCGGTGGAGCCGGCGCATTGGGTTCGACACGAGTTCGCATTACGTTTGCGGACAATGCGATTTCGAACACTTGGTTGCGCGTGACGGTGTTGGCCAACGCGAGCACAGGATTGACGAGTCCCGATGTGTTTTATTATGGAAATGTGATAGGTGATGTGAATACCGGTAACACATCGACGCGTTATCGAGTGAATTCGCAGGACACTTCGTTGGTTCGCAATAATCAGTCGACAGGCAATAACAGTGTGAACGTGACGAGCCCGTATGATTTGAATCGCGACGGCCGCGTCAATTCTCAGGACACGAGCATTGTGCGCAACAACCAGCAGACATCGGGAATCGTAGCTCCGATCACAGCGCCGTCGAGCA
>CAIXME010000186.1 GCA_903920425.1 uncultured Pirellula sp.
ATCGCCCCCACCAGAAGGTATTCGGTGCACTGAAAACGTCAGCAAGCCGCCATAATGCCTCAATGCTTGGATAGAATACTTCACACCAATCGCAAAGCACTGTACGCGCCGAACACTATTGGCTTCTAGCCTGTGATAGGAAGAATTGCCTTTACCAGTGGCATAGGCTTCTAGCCTGTGTCGGTATTGTTCCAGTGCACTCGAGAAGTTCGACTGCGATAATCACATCTAAATACATTTGCCGTGCCAAACCCGGCAACAAAACGTAAGACACTTCCAGCAAAGCACTTACGAACAAAGCACAACAAACCCAACCGCAACAAAAATCCGTTCAACAACGATTTTTCGTTGCTATCCAACGCAATATCGTTACCATGGTAAGCATGGCCAACACCAACTCCACCGCAGGGATCCTAGGCGATCCCAAGCGACTCGTATTGCAACTCGCAGAGCTTCATCACCTGTCAGAACTGTTGCCGTTAACGGTAACTCGGCTAACGGAGGGAAACTCGGTGGCACTCGCTCGCATTTGGCTGATCAAGCCTCCCGAGAAAGGGGATTGCGATCGATGCCGTCATTCGCTTGAGTGTCCCAATCGTCAGCGTTGCCTGCATTTAGTCGCCAGCGCAGGGCAAGCGTTAGACCGGTCGCAAGAGGCCTGGAACCATCTGGATGGAACCTTTCGACGATTTCCGATCGGTACTCGAAAGGTAGGCCAAATCGCCCTGACCGGTAAATCGCTTGAGGTACCTGATGTCAGCTTGGATTCATCTTGGGTTGCAGTTCCAGAATGGATTCGGAGCGAACAAATACGGTCGTTCGTTGGGCACCCTTTGATGCATCGTGGAGAAGTCCTCGGCGTGATGGCTTTGTTTTCCCGATCTCACCCAAGGCCTGATTGCTTTGAATGGTTGAGAATGATTGCAGATCATTTGGCAGCGGCCATCGCGAACGCAAGAGCGTTGGAAGAGATCGAATCGCTCAAGCGAAGTCTGGAACAAGAGAATGAATACCTACGCGAAGAGGTGCATCAATCCAGCTCCTTTGGTGACTTACTTGGTCAGAGCCCAGCCCTTCAAGCGGTAACTCGCCAAATCGAATTGGTCGCCCCCACGGATTCAGCAGTCTTGATACTCGGTGAAAGCGGTACAGGAAAAGAAGTCGTCGCGAGGGAGATTCATCGGCGCAGCAGCCGGGCCGATAGGCCATTGATCAAAGTGAACTGCGCTGCGATACCTCGTGAACTCTACGAAAGCGAATTCTTTGGTCACGCAAAGGGCTCGTTCACCGGCGCGTTGCGAGATCGGGTTGGGCGTTTCGAACTAGCCGACAAAGGGACTCTATTCCTCGACGAGATCGGTGAGATACCACTCGACTTGCAATCCAAGTTATTGCGAGTGTTGCAAGAGGGCGAATTGGAACGTATCGGTGAAGAGCGCACGCGTCGTATCGACGTGCGCATCATCGCAGCAACCAATCGCAACTTAAAGGCCGAAGCGGAAGCAGGCCGATTTCGACAGGACTTGTATTATCGGCTCAGCGTCTTTCCGATGGAGATTCCACCGCTGTCCAAACGAATCGAAGATGTACCGATACTCGCAGAGCATTTCCTTGCCCGGTTCACTAAACAAATCGGTCGTCCACGACCTCGTTTGACATTGGCAAACGTACAAGAACTACAGTTCTACAACTGGCCAGGGAACGTGCGCGAGTTGCAACATGTTCTGGAACGAGCATGTATCATTGCCACCGATGGACGCCTGCATTTTGACTTGCCCAAAAGCCAATCGAAACGTCAAGAAAAAGGGGCGATCGAATCCACACCGTCCAAGATATTAACGGAATCGGAAATACGAGAGCTAGAAGCAGACAACATCCGTGCAGCGCTCAAGGCGTCCAATGGCAAGATCTACGGTGACGACGGTGCTGCCGCCAAACTGAAAATGAAGCCAACCACGCTGAGCTCACGCATCAAAGCGTACGGTATTGAATGAAGCAAAGCTTCAGCGTTTCGGTTGACTAGCCATCACCTTTAGCACCAGCGAGGAACTGTTACTCGCTGGTTTTGAATGTCGCGACGACACTACCCGCGCTGAGCAATTCGAGATTATTGCCGCTCACATGAAATCCATCGACTGTCGCCATGCATTGTGAGAAGCTCGTTTCAAGTTCCATCAACTCGGGCGGTCCCGCCATCCTCGTGCTCATGAGATCTCCCATGACTACGCTTTGGTCGACAAGTGCGTAGGTGCCGCTGAGTCGATTGACTCCCCCAAAGATCGATAGTCTCCCCTTCTCAAATTTCATGGTTGGGGCCTTCTTGATCGGAATGGGTTTGCCATGAAGTGAAACCAACGTCCACTCCTTTCCAGCCGCCTGATTTACCTCCGACATGTCGCAAACATGCGCTCGCCACAGCCTCGTCATCTCGCCACTGGCGCTGGCATTGGGGGCTTTGGGAGTTGTCTTTTCAAAGTCAGCTGGAGCAGGAAAAATGGTCGTCCCATTCTTGATGGTCTCGACGACCTTGATGTCTTTGATCGTACTTGAATCCACCTTAGTCGGATCCCGATCGAGGATTACCAAGTCGGCTAGTTTGCCTACTTCGAGCGTCCCCTTGGAATCCTGCTCACCATACTGCTCTGCGACCCAGACAGTCATGGCTTTCAGCCCTTCATACGCGGTTACACATTGGCCGGGGCCGATCTTGGCACCGCCACGCGACACGCGGTTTACTGCAGATGAGAGCATCATCATCTGGTCCAGCGGAGCCACCACAAAGTCCGTGTGGTTGCTCGGCCTCAGTCCAGCGTCAATCGCATCCCGCATTGGGCTGATGTACTCCGCCTGTTGAATCCCTCGATTAGCGATGTGGGCTTCTGCAAAGTAAAAAGTATGCAGTGTGTAGAACGAAGGACGGACTTTGTACTCGACGAACTTGGGGATATGGTCCTTTCGCATAAACTGGGTATGGATGGTTGTGACGTTCCATGGTCGGCTATAGTCTCCGGCCCGCGCCAACTCATACGCTTGCAAGAACGCATCGATTGCGGCATCGCCATTACAGTGCAGTAGCAACGGCACATTCATTTCGTATACCTTCTTGACCATTTTATTGGCAAGATCCTGCGGGAACGTTGGTTCCCCTTTCCAGTCTTTCTCGCCACCGGGGCCACCCGTTAAATAGGGTGTTGTGAACGCAGCCGTGCGTCCTTGCGGCGAGCCGTCAAGCGTTATCTTCACGCCACCTATTTTGAATCGTTGGTTGTACTTGCCCCATTGGATAACAGGGATCTCCGAGAGTACCTTGTCTACGTCCGTAATGAACGGGTATGCGACTACGTCGATGATATTGGCCCCCGCATCACTAGCGCGCTTGATCGTTTGAATCTGCGCTAGGTGGGACGCTCCCTCATGAGCAGTAGTTACCCCCGCTTCCGCGTATAACAATTGCCCGGCTCTGGTCCATTCGATTTCCTGCTGGGCTGTCATCGGTTCTGCTTTCTCGACAACGGGCAGGAACGCGGTTTCCATGATCAATCCCCATGGTTCTTCCGTCCCAGGTTTGCGAACAATCACTCCACCGGCCGGTGTTTTGGTCGCTGCACTGATGCCATACTTTTGAAGCGCCAAGCTGTTCATCACCGTTCCATGCATCGAAACGTGATCAATCCGCACAGGATTGTCTGGAAACGCTTCGTCGAGATCGTCGCGATTAAGCAATCGTCCATTGGGCATGACGGTATCATCATAGCCATACCCAATGATGAGTTCCCCCTTAGGAATTTTTCTGGTCTCCGCGTACTTCTTTAACTCAGCGACAATGCTCGGCACATCTTTGCCTGGTCCTGATGGTGGCGCGTAGAGTTTGCATTGGTTGGCAACCAAAAGAGAATTGATGTAATGACTATGTGCATCTAGAAAACCTGGTAGCAACGTCTTCCCACCGAGATCGACTACTCTTGTCGCGTCCCCTTTCATCTTAAAAGCCGCATCCTTGCTCCCTACAAATGCAATCTTCCCATCCTTCACTGCGATCGCATCAACATAGCTCGGCACGGTGCCTGCCATGGTCAAGATAGATCCATTGTGATAAATGGTGTCGACAGACTGCCCATGGGAACGAGTGAAGGACATTAGCGACAAGGTGATACAAAGGAAAGCAATCCACGTCGATTTCATGAGGCGTTCTCGATAGTCAGTGCGAAAGTGGTTCAATAGTATGTTCTTGGGGCATCGTCGATCCATAGCAGTGAGGAATCCCATGGTTCACTCATGGCACCAAGCAAAGCCGACCGTAGATTGTATCTTCCGATAGCTCCATTGGGCATTTCGTCTGCACTGAAATCGGTAGCCCGCCGATTCGCCTGAGTTTTCTACTCCATTCAGAAGGGAGCCCAATCATCATCAATTCGTGGGGACATTTTTTCTTCGTAAAACTCGGACGACTCGAGTTCGCCTTCGGACTCCTCGTTGATATTGATTAGGTTATCGTCGAGAGAACAAAATTCGCACGTCACGTGACTCTCCCAATCAACTCCATACCTCTCTCTCATCTCCAGGTCGTAAAGAGCGGCAAAGTCGCCCGCTAAATATGCTTCGAAAGTATCGGTAAAGGGATGCCAATGAGCTCGAACCGTAGGTCTACGCTTTTGTCTTTTCGCTTTACGACGCAATGCTTTTTCAACCTTCAATTGCTCTAGTCTAGCGGAATACCCTGGGTCGATTGCTACCCCCAGGCTGGTTAAATCAGATGCAGCACAACGCCAATCGACATTGAATCGCTTGCGATACGCATCAAACAAATCCTCACTCGCGCAACCCGTGCCCTCTTTGATCCATTGCTTCGCAAGTTTCAACCTTGCTTTGCGTCTTCTTCGTCTCGGGCTTTTGGGTTTCGGTTTCTTCCTTTTTGGTTTTGACATGTCACCACCATGCGCAGAACGGATCTTTGACAAACCTCCAATAGTTGCGATGGCGCAGCGCCGTAGCTGAAACGTCATTACATCGCATAGATCGACATGTCCTACCCAACGTTCGATCGCAACTACTCAAGACGGCCCCCATAAACTCCTCGTTTGGAACGAGTAACGCTGTCCCTCTTCCTGGGTCTCGTGAAATCGATGGATACGATTCGCCATTTCGTCCGCTCCTTTTTCTACCTAACCTCGCTCGAATTGTCGACGCTTGAGTCGTTGCCCCCGTTCCACAGATCAACAATCGTTCAAAATTTCGTCCTTATTGGTAGCCCTTATCGCATCTCGTCCAAGCAACCATTCCGAGCGCCCCAGCAAACTCCATCGCAAGTCGTTTCTCTTTGCCAAAAAAGCTCGAAACAGCCCCCTTTCAATACAATGCTTTTTGAACCTCGATGTTAGAACATGTAAAATGGTCATTTCCGAACAGATGAAGCAGAAACCGCCTTACCTAGCTGCGGACCTGCCCGCCGATAGCTCCTCCCTCATGAGATCGCCTATGCCTCGAATCATCTCGACACTTACCCATCTTGCAATCGCAATAGTCGCCCTGACAACACTCGCACATTCCAATGCCGTTGCTACGGAAGTAGAACGGGTGGCTGTCCTCTTGCGAGAACAATCGTGGCCCGCATTGGAATCGCCACTGATGGAGTACCTCTCGAGCGTTGAGAAAAAGCTCCCGCTCCAGTTTGAAGTGATCCATCGAGAATGGAGTAGCCCGGAGGCGGTTCGACAAGAAATCAAACGTTTGCACAAAGAACAAAAGACCAGCGGCATCATTCTCGTCGGTGCCATGCCGATGCATCGTTTCTTTATGCAGGAGTTTGCCAACCCAAACCCTCTCTACTACGAAGACTACGAACTCACGTTCATCGACCGCAACCACGACGGCGTGGACGATGCCTACACCGGAACAGCTCAACTAAAAGTCTGGGTTGCGAATCTTCGAAGCGGCGAGAAGCACGACGATGACGACATCGATGGGCTCGTTCGATTCTTAGAAAAGGCCCGCAAGTTCCACGAGGGAAAACTAACCTTTTCTCGACGCGGTCTCATCATCACCGATTGGAAAGCTCCAGACTGGGAGACATTGCCAGAATGGCAAATGGGAAAACAACGCTTTGGTCAAAACAACATGGATGTTTTAGACGAGAAAAAGCAAACCCCAAAAGTCGCCAAGAAAACGTTAGACACCCGAGACTACTCTTTTTGCATGATCGGAGTGCATTCGGATCATGCCGGCCACGCATTGTACCAAGCTGATTGGAACGCGCCGGACATTGCAACAATGAAGCAGGGAGCGGGACTAGTTATCGCTCATTGTTGCTTTGCAGCAAACTGGAACTTTAGCGAGGCGGAAAAGTCGGGACGGTGCACGGCACAATGTTGGCTATTCGGTACAGGTTCTAGTCTAGCCATGCTCGGTCAAGTGCGATCGGGCTGCATCGGTACCGAGGAAGGACGCACGGAGCTATGCCATCGTATCAGCGACGGCGAATACCTCGGCAAAGCATATAAAGCTTTGAAGCAATCAGCAGAAGACGCCGATGCGCAAGGAGCCGAAATGGCAGGTGACCTTGTTTCGGGAGTACTCCTGTTGGGCGATCCCTTTTTTACCCTGCCTCAATAGTCCAACAACCAAACACGATTTCAAAGTCTTACGGACCAGACGCTTTGAAATCGGCTGAGCAAACGGTAAGGTCACTATGTCCACCATGTCACTTTCAACAGCTATCGTTATGAACAGCCAATCACTTTATCGACCAATCTTTCTTTTTATGGTCGCCGCAACCCTAAGCGGTTTCTCCCAAGCAGACGACCTCACGAATCCAGCGCAGGATACCGCTACCGTCGCAGCACAAGCTCGATTGCGAGGGGACGCCCGTCGTGGCTCACTACTATTCCATAAATCCGCAGCCGCTTGTGTGAAATGCCATGCTACCGGCCAAGAGTCGTCACCGCTTGGACCCGATTTGACGACCATCGCCAAGGACGCGACAGACCAATACATCGTAGAAGCCATCCTCGATCCGTCCAAAGCCATTCGCAAAGGATTCGAAAGTGTTACCGTGCTCACGACCGAGGGGCAGACACATTCCGGACTCGTGGCTCTCGATACCAAAGAAGTCCTAGTACTGCGCGATGCGACGAATCTGCAACAAGAAATTCGAATCGCCCGTGACGATATAGACGAAATCA
>CAIXME010000187.1 GCA_903920425.1 uncultured Pirellula sp.
AGGTTAGGAGACAAGACCTTGACGGCGACGTAACGATTCAGCTCATGATCGTATCCTTTGAATACGATCCCCATCCCACCAGCTCCGAGCGGCTCTAAAATTTCAAACTCTCCCAACTTGCCGAGCATGGCTGGATTGTCCGAGCGAGGCAGCATCCGTTTTGCCAACGCAATAATGGCGTCGCGGTTCATTCTCGACAGTGAATCGCGAGTCGCAATTTCTTTCACTCCGCTCGAGGATCCAACAAGTTCCTCACCCAAGATGTCTGCAACCGAAGACGAGACTCCGATTTGGGAAAGTCGCGAATCAAACAAGCTTTGACATTGCTCACAGACCGACAAATGCCTTTCTAACGTGATGAGTTCGGGGGCGTTCAACGTTTCATCTAGGAATTGATCGATATGAGTCGGGTTGCACGCAGTACGTTGGCTATTCACGACGGCTCCTCCATCGCTTGCACCGCCCGTTGAATCCTCTGCAGGACTCGCCCCTTCGCTACGTAGACAGAGCCGACACTGAGTCCTGTCTCAGAAGCCACCAATGCTGTGGGCTCCCCTAAAACCATCGTGCGCCAAAATGCAGTCCAAGTTGCCGGCTGGGTTGTCGATCGGACTTCTTCTGCAGCGCTTCGAAACATATGCCTGTAATACTCGTACTCGATATCTTTTTCGAACTGATCTGCCTTGGATTCCAATGCCAAATTCGCAATTTCGCCCCACACAAGGCTATCGTGATACGATTTGGGCTGCTGGGCCGATTTCCGAACATGATTGACGAGCTCATTCCGTGCAACTCGCTGAAGCCAACGGCGAAACGAGGCAGGCGCACGATCGTCTTGAAATGTGCTGAGGGACCGCATTACCGACATGAGTACTTTCTGGACACAATCCTCTGCGTCATGCTGTTGCAATCCGCGTTTACGCAACCAAGTCATCAGCGCCGGTTCATAAAGTCGTACGAATTGCGACCACTCCCGTGCATTGGCAGGATCGCCAATGGAGACCAGTAGTTGCGAAGACGTAGATGGGAACTGAGACAAGGTGTTAGATTCTCCTAACTGGATTAACGCGATGATCTATGGGTTTCTAACATAGCGCGAAAAGAAATTTCGAAAAATCCAGACTGTATTCGAACGCATTTTAGCTGCCCAGAATACCGGATCGCCTCATTTTGAAGATTCAGCCCAATGGATTCTTCGTTCATGCCACCAGGCTAATCGCAAACGCCATGAATCCATTCAGAAGCACCGCAATCCCAACAACATCGACGAAAAGCTTCGTGTCTTGGTGACTCTGTGCGAAAATCTCGATCGCCGGTTTCCTAGGAAAAGATATCGCGATCGAGCATGCGGTAGTTGATGGCTTCTTGGACATGATGAGCTTGGATGCCTTCCGAATTATCCAAGTCCGCGATCGTTCTCGCGACCCTCAGAATCTTGTCGTGCGCACGGGCAGAGAGACCCATTTCGGTTACCGCGGTCCGCATGAGTTCCAACTCGACTTTTCCTAACGTACAGAACTGACGAATTTGCCGGCTGGTCATCTGCGCGTTGGTTCTCGTTGTTGCACCTTCGAACCTGGCCGTTTGCAACGCGCGTGCATTGTTGACTTGCTCCCGAATCTCAGCGCTACTCGTACCGGGCGGCCCGTTGGACAATTCATTGAACGGTACCGCGGGTACCTCGATGTGAATATCGATTCTATCCAGCAATGGGCCGGAGATCCGGGACATGTAACGCTCGATTTGCGGAGGTGTGCAATTGCAGGAGCGACGTGGATCCGTCCGATAACCACACGGGCAGGGGTTCAAGGCCGCCACGAGCATAAAATCGGCTGGAAACGTCGTGCTACGCATCGCGCGGGATATGGTTACAACCCGATCCTCTAGCGGTTGACGCATCACTTCGAGTGTCTTGCGATTGAACTCGGGAAGCTCGTCTAAAAAGAGAACTCCATTGTTCGAAAGAGATACCTCCCCCGGCGCAGGAGGACTACCACCACCCACTAAACCGGCGTCGGAAATAGTGTGGTGAGGGGAACGAAACGGACGCTGAACCATGAGTGGCTGCCCCGCTTGCAATCGGCCCAAGGCGGAATAGATCCGTGTTGTTTCGATCGATTCACTCGCCGAGAGCGTAGGCAAAATAGAGGGTAAACGCTTGGCAAGCATGGTTTTTCCCGACCCAGGCG
>CAIXME010000188.1 GCA_903920425.1 uncultured Pirellula sp.
CGGCCGATGCATATACCGGCCGATGCAAGAGCGAGCCCCAGAGAGCCCAGATGGGCTAGTGTTTATTGGTTTTAGAACCCCGAAGGGGTGGTATGTGGTAGCCATGGGTGTAAACCCATGGACCGGCGTCCCCCGAAGTTCATTCTGGAACCCCAACGGGGTGGTACGAGTCAGAGCTGGCGGATTTGGCCAATGGGCTAACCGTGAAACAGCCGACATGCGTTCCCGTGCCGCCACATTCGGGGCTCTGGGTACGTGAGGGCACTAGAAACCATGGGTTTACACCCATGGCTACCTCGTGCCGCCCCATTCGGGGCTCAACAGCCAACAGCCATTAGCCATTAACCTGAAACCTGAAACCTCACCTCGACCTATGCCAAGTCGGGTTGTTGTATCTCGACTCAAGTAGTGCTTCGCTTTCTTGAAGAAGCATTTGCCAAAAAGGGCCTTCGTCAAGCGTCTGGCTCACGTCCCAAGCCTTTGCTAGGTGTATCTCAAGAGTCATCCGAAAATCCGCTTCGGAAATCGAATTAGCATTGCTGTGCAAGGATGTCACAAACGATTCGTGGATCCGATTGCGACGGTACTCGGGTTGTCGAGGTGGCTCTTTAAGATACATGCTCAGCCATTGGATGGGCATCGTTGTCATGATGGTCCCGTGATAGAGCATCCAGTTCCGCTTGCACCGAAGCGCATTACCTGAAAACTTTCTTGAATTAATTGTCAGGTCGCATGTTCCTTCGAGATTTACATGAGCGGGAACATGAAGCGCATTGAGTGCTGACTGTACCCCATCGCGAATGCGTCCCATCACTTGAGCGTGAGCGACATCGAGCATGCGCCAAGTTGGTCGATCTTGGTAGGAGATCAACACGGAGTACATCAAGCAACCTGGGCCTGCGACAATAGAAGCACCGCCACTGACACGTCGAAGTACTGGCACTCCATCGTTGCTACATGCTTCTTCGTTCACTTCCTCTTGCCATTTGCTGGCTCGCCCCAACACAACGCATTTCGATGGCATCTCCCAAAGTCGCAGCACCTCAGGTATCGAAATTTCAGAGGATGCATTGTGAGATAAACGGTCTGCGACCTCCACCAACGCTTCGTCCATCGCAAGATTTTCCGCGTGGGTCTGCAACGATTTCGAGAGCAAAAGCATCATGGGGTCTTAAAGTAATTGGGCGAGCAGATATGGGCAAACAGCGTACAAAGTCAGCATGGCTTCGAGATGCCGATGCTACTTCTTGCCAGGGATAGGAATCCCCATTTCTGCCATGAGCATCTTCATATCTTCCCACGTCAGTCTTTTCGCGTCGGGGGTACGTAGAAGATAGGCTGGATGGTAGGTAACTAGAACTTTTGCTCCGCGATAGGAATGAAACTTACCTCGTAGTCGACCGACGCTATCGGTACTCTTTAGCACCGCACGCACTGCGATCGCCCCCCAACAAACGATGTAATCCGGCTGAATCGCTTCGAGTTGTGCTTCGAAGAAGGGTCGGCAATTTTCAATCTCCGCGTCGGATGGAACACGATTGTTGGGCGGCCGGCACTTGAGGGCGTTCATGATGTACACTTCCTCACGCTTCATGCCGCTGGCAACGATGATCTTGTCCAGCAGTTGACCGGCGGCTCCGACAAACGGTTCACCCAATCGATCTTCGTCAGCTCCAGGAGCTTCGCCAAACATCACCACGCGGGCGTTCGTCGGTCCGACTCCAAAAACGGTTTGTTGCCGTCTGCAGACTATTTCTTCGCAGTTCCGGCACGCTCGCACTTGATCATTCAACAATCGCAGCGAGTCCTCGCGACCCGCGGCATCGAGTTTTTCCGTAGCCCAAACCCGTGGAATCGAAATTTCAGCTCCAACGGGCGCGGTCGGGACCGAGCCAGAACCGGAAACACCTGAATGCACCGAATTGGGAGCCGTCGCTTGCGTATCAACGCTCGAACCGAGAGCAGCTGTCACGGCTTGGGAAAACGACGATGGAACCGGAACAGAATTTGTGGAAACCGCAGTTGGTTGTGAGAGCGAGTGCGTATCCAAAACAGCCGTCTGAGAAGTCGGGGGCGGGACTGCTGTTTGCTGGAAAACCGTGGCAGAATTGGCTTTTAGCCATTCGACCGCTTGAGCAATCGATTCC
>CAIXME010000189.1 GCA_903920425.1 uncultured Pirellula sp.
CCTTTTCAGGATTTGGACGCAGTGGGAGTGGAATGTACCGATCGACGGACGCGGCGGAGTCGGTTGCCCACGGCGCACTTTCTTTGGGATTTTTAGCTGATGGCTGATCCGTTCCTGCATTTCCTGTGACGCTTTGTTCGTAAACGTCACCGCCAGGATGCGGTCAGCCTTGGTCCCGTGTCGGATCAAATTGGCGACCCGAAACGTAACCACCCGCGTTTTTCCAGTTCCGGCCCCTGCCAAAACCAGGAGAGGGCCCGAAAGGGTGTCGACCGCGTCTTGCTGGGGTGGGTTCAGTTCTGCCATCCCCTGAATGTAGTGGACGGACTTGCGAGGAAAAGCCCATTTGCATCGAAGAGAAAAATGAAGCTTTGGACTCGACGAGCTCCGATATTGTTGGTATCCTCGCTCCCTCGTTTAACCGGAAATGTCCGGCTTTGTCGTGTTTTGACTGCTGTTTTCGTTTGTTCCAGAATTAATTATGTACGCGATTATTTGTGACGGTGGTCGTCAGTTCAAAGTCCAAGAGGGGCAATTGCTCGATATTGACTACCGTGAAACCGCGGAAACCGGTGACAAAGTAGAATTCGATCGCGTTCTCGCAATCGGTGGTGATGCAGGGCTAAAGCTCGGCCAGCCAACGCTTTCGGGAGCCAAAGTCAGTGCTTCGGTCATCGGACTTGAGCAAGGCGAAAAGATCTACATTCAAAAGTTCCGTCGCCGAAAGAACTACGAAGTTCGAACCGGTCACCGACAAAAGTACACTCGCATCAAGATCGAATCGATCCAGGGCTAGTTTCAGTCGGACGAGCCCACCGTAGCGCTCCATGGTCTCTGAACATGGGCGCTGCCGAGAAATGTGCTCCCGTTCTGCTCTTTGCTCTTCCCAGCTCGGTGTTCCGTGACAGTCAAACACCTTCTACTAACTGGGTATCGCGGTTGTGGCAAGTCGACCATTGGCAAGATGGTCGCCTCGATTCTCTCCATCCCGTTCACCGATACGGACACCGAGATCGAATCCAAAGCCAATCGCAGCATCGCCAACATATTCGCAGAATCTGGCGAGTCAGGATTTCGAGTTTTGGAATCCGAGCATCTTCAGCAACTCCATCAATTGTCCACTCCGCATGTGATCGCTCTGGGCGGAGGAGCTATACTGAGTTTGCCCAATCGAGAATGTATCCGCAAACTCGGCCTAACTGTTTGGTTGCAAGCGGAGCCTGAAACCATTTTTGGCAGAATCGCCGGCGACGAAACAACACGACTGCGGCGTCCCAAGCTGAGTCAACTTGGCGATCTCGAAGAGATCCGAGCGAAACTCGTTGAACGATGGGACCGGTACAATGAAGTTGCGGGACTGACGATTTCTACCGAAGGGGCATCGATGCGCAGGATCGCAGAAAAGATTGCTGCTTGGTACGCTTTGAATTCCAAGTGACAAAGGGTTGAATGTGGTCGCATTTGAAATCGGACTGTTGGTATTCGGTTTGTTGCTCGGACCATGTATCAACTTTGCCATCTATGAATTTGCGTATTACCCTCGCCAAATCAGTCCGTGGCAGGCATTGCCCAAAGTGCTTGCTGCACGGCCCGCACTGGCACGGCTTCCTGTTGTCGGGTGGCTCACACGATTCGATGAGATCAAGCTGCATGGACGTGTTTTTTGGATCCGGCCGTTGTTGATCGAGTTAGCAACGCCATGGTGTTTGATTGCGCTCTATCGATTTGTTTCCAGTGGAGCAGCGA
This sequence comes from uncultured Pirellula sp., assembly GCA_903920425.1. GTDB lineage: Bacteria > Planctomycetota > Planctomycetia > Pirellulales > Pirellulaceae > JBKCUI01. Next base: position 1,747 of record CAIXME010000189.1, read on the forward strand.
TTCCCGGTGGAATTGCAGTGCCTGCGGATTCACTTTTTCATCAGTTTTATGCGTTTGCGATACTGATTGCCTTGATGGTCGTTGCGACGTTTATCGACTTCGATGAGCGGACCATTCCCGATTGGATTACGTTGCCTGGGACTGTACTTGGTATGGTTGGCGGGACGGTATTTCCGGACTGGAGGCTTTATGAATTTTTGCCCGCGGTGTTTCCCGCTCTCATGGGCACTGCTGCTCCTGTTCATGCAAATTCACCCAACACATGGTCCGTCGAATGGAGTCAGGGGGCGGCAGGGGCGTTTGGCTTGTGGCTTGGATTGTTCTTTTGGAGTGGGTGGTGTTTCGGTATGGCGGATCGCCGTTGGATCGATCGCCGAGGTTTGCAAAAAGCCGTTATCTATTTTTTTGCCGCCTTGAGAAGAAGTCCAAGCACGCGATTGTTGTTGGTGATTTGGGGTGTTGGTGTCGTAGGGATTGCAGTCGCGTACTTCACGGTGAGCCCGTTTCGTTGGCAAGGGTTGTTGTCATCACTATTTGGCATCGGGCTTGGCGGTGTGTTGGTTTGGGGATTTAGGTTGGTAGCGCGCTGGGCGATGGGGCAGGAGGCATTGGGGTTCGGGGATGTCACGTTGATGGCGATGATTGGTGCCTTCTTTGGGTGGCAGGTGGTGTGGATCGCCTTTTTCCTAGCACCTTTTTTCGGGCTCGCTTTTGTTTTGATTGCCTGGCTGGTTACGGGTGATAACGCGACGCCGTTTGGTCCGTATTTGTGTGCAGCAACGGTTTATGCCATGCTAAACTGGGCCAATCTTTGGGGAGCGAGCTCCCTCCTTTTTTTGCCGCCGTTGCTGATCCTGCCCATCCTTTTAGGACTGTTGTTGATGCTCGGGGCGATGCTTTGGGGGGTACAAACGGTTAAGATGCTGTTGTTCGGTTCGAGGTAGATGTCGTGGCTGCTGCGAATGCAAAGTGCAATCGCATTCGTAGACGAGAGGAAATAGAGCATGAACCAGCAACAAAGCTTCAAACGCCTCACTGTTTATTTTGCATTGTTTGCAACCATTGCTGCAGGCATGATTGGCTTGGGGCAACTGTCTTGGAATCTACCGCTTCTGGTTGGGTTTTGCAGTTTGGTATCGGTCATTTATACCGACACGCTGGGGTGGTTTTCGTTGCACCGATGGTTGGTTTATGTTGGCATGATTGCGGGAGCTGCAATCGCGATCTTTAATTTTCTCGGAGATGCGTCCGCCAACCAGATTATCGCCGTGGGTAATTTGCTCGTGTATGTGCAGATACCGCTGATGTTCCAAAAGAAATCGAAACGCGTCTACGAGCAGTGGGGCGTTTTTCTGCTGCTAGAGTTAGTGGTCGCGGCTCTTGTCAACGACAACGTGCTTTATGGCGTAATGATGTTGCCGGTCTTGGCGATCGGTTGCGCTGCATTGATGGCGCTTGCTCAGTTTGCATCCTATCTTAGGCACAGCGAATCGATTGCTGAGTCTCGCAGTAGTTGGTCTCGTATGCTGCTTTGGCTGGGCAAAGAGCAGATGGTTTCGAAACGAAGTTCTGGAGTGACTCTGTCGGCTATTCCAACGGGAGTCAGCAGCGTCGCCATTCCACCTCGCTTCGCCCCGGCTCGTTGGTTCCGAGGCATTTTGCCCATTGCTAGCGCCGTGCTATTGTTTGCGGTTGCCTACTTTTATTCATTGCCAAGACTGAATTCGAGTTCCTACGAAGGAGATGGTTGGGGATCGCCTCAAATTGGGTTTAGCGATCAGATCTCCTTGCGGCAAGTCGGTGAGATGCTCCAAAACGATACGCCCGTATTTCGAATGAGCATGAAGGACAACAAAACAGGACGCAATTATCGACCGAACTTACCTCCCTACATTCGAATGAGTATCGCGCATCGTTACTTCGATGGGCCATCTAAAGGAATATGGGATCGAGGAGAGTCCGGTTTCTTTATCGACGCGAGGGTGATGCGCAAGCTGCCCAATGGAACCGAGATCCAAGAAGAGCTAGCTGGTGAAGCGGATTCGGTCTCTGTGAGTTTCGTCGAAAAGAGCAGTCTCGGTTCCGTCGTACCATCGTTGGCACCGAACTCCGTAGACTCCCCGATCAAGGAGTTTCAGGTGGTACGAAAAGATTGGCGGATCATCGATACTCGAGAGTCGTCTCGTACTATCAATCGTAAACGCAGGTATACGTACAACACGTATGCTTTCACGAACGGTCAAGATTCCGCCATATTGCCGGAGTTGTATGACTGTTTGCGTGATGAGGACAGTTACAGCTCGAGCACACCCTTTGCTGGGTACAATTCTCGAGAGTTGTTGGACTTTCCTGTTTCGCTCTCGAGCATATTGCCTTTGCGTGATAGGGTCTTATCCGCTGCATCCCAGGCCGAACAAGACAAGCTATCCCAAGCGATCTTGCTAGAAGATTATTTGGCGAATGGACAAGACTTTTCCTATACCCTTTCGTTGACCGGACCAGTCAATCGCGATTTTGATCCGATCGTGGACTTTTTGCTCAATAAGCGAAAGGGGCACTGCCAATATTTTGCTTCGTCGCTGGCGTTGCTGCTTCGCTCGTTGGATATTCCGTCACGCATTGTGATTGGATTTCGACCTAGCGAATACAACGAGCTCGGACAGTATTTTCTTGTTCAGCAGAATCATGCTCACGCTTGGGTTGAAGCTTACTTTACGCTCGATGAGTTAAAGACGAGGTTTCCCAAGCTTCCTTCGTGGGTCACTAAAGGTGCTTGGTTGCGACTGGACCCAACTCCCGCGGGAGACGGTTCGAACGCAGGTGGAACGCTTCGGCGATCCAGCGGTGAAACGCTCGACGTGATGCAAGACCTCTGGACGGAAATGGTTTTGAACATGGATAAATCAAAGCAGAGTTCGATCTTGTCCTTGTTCGGTGAGTCTTCAGAAGGTTCCTATAGCAGTGTTTGGCTTCAGATGCAGGCGCTTGTTATGCGCATGCAATCGAGCAGGTTTATCGGAGGCTTTTTGTCGCCCGAGAAATGGTTCTCTTGGCGCCAAGCATTGGGGATCATTGTCGTCGGCAGTATTGGGGTGGTAGCGTATCGGTTCCTTTTGTGGATGTTCCCCAATTGGATGCCGAGAATCCGCTGGCGTTCGGTAGCCAAGTCGAGAGCTTCGAGTGTCGACTTTTATAACCGCGCGATTCGGTCATTAAAGAAGCTGGGTATTCAGAGAGATAGACATGAAACGCAGCGAGAATTTTTCCGTTCGGCGGAGGCCAAATTGAAAGGTCAAGAGATTCCACTAGATGCGGATCTCCTCTCGCGGCTGTTCTACGAATGCCGGTTTGGCGGCGTCGAAAAACTGACCGAATCGGATCAAAAACGCGTGGACGAATCGATCCAAGCTTTGGAATCCAAAGTGGGTTTTTGGAATCGCCGCAGGGCTGTTGATGTTGGCTGATGTGCAGATAAAGGGCAATGATCGTGACTTGGGCCATTGCCGGCGAGCATAGGTTTCATGTTCCATGATTCCCGGCGCAATTCCCGTTGAACGGATTGCTTCCGGCGAATATGCAAAATCGTCACAATTCGCACTTGTGTGCTATTCCCACCCCGATGCGTGAGGGCTTGTTGCAACAATGGGCTTGCCGCCAGGCAAGGCAACTATCACAGCCCAACGCGGAACAAGAATTTTCACCACAGAGACACCAAGACGCAGAGTATTCAAGATTCATTTTTGGAGAACAACTTTTCTCCGCGCCTCCGCGTGAACCATGGATTCTGATTGGCACTATCGCAACCCGACGCGTAAGCGAGGGGCACAAATTTCCTTGCTAACGTGTCGGGTTGCGATTCGAGAAACAAGGTTTTAAGCGAGTGACAGAGGTTCCCTCGCTCACGCGTCGGTTTTGGGAACAAAAGCCTTCGCCGTCCGTTTTGGATCGAGTCTGTGCATCGTAGCGAGCCATCCCAAGCAACTTGCCCGATTACGCTGGGAATTTCTAGCGAAAACTCGCTAAACCTTAATTGTTCCTGGTTAAAATTGGCGGTAACTGTTGCGTTTCCCTGTCTTTTTGTTGAACCAGCAATGAATGCTGGGGGGTCTATGGAATCTAGCCTTATCCCGGAGTCTGCCATTACAACGTCGTCGTCAGAGCAAACTGAATCGGGATCGTCTGCACATGCGAAAAATGCAATGGATGTTCCGAAAACGGGATATCGTCATTGGTGGCTGCTAGCGCTGGTCATTCCGCTACTAAGCATGCTTCCACTTCTGGTCATGCAGTCGATAACGTTGTGGAAGCAGCTTCCATTTCGGTTTTTCCCGTTGCCTATCCTTCTTGGAACCTACCTTCTCGCATCGACATGCATTGCTGGCCACACCGCCAAAACGAGAACATGGTTTGCAATTGCCTTCACCGCATTGGGCATGATGATGGCGATGTGGGGAATGTTTTATCTGTCACCATCTCGAGTGCAAGCTGGAGCGATCGCCGTCGTGTTCGGGTGGTCCTTGTACCACTTTGGAGGAACTCCCTGGACGAGAATTCTCGCGATCGGTGCATTGTTTGCCATCACCGTTCCGTTGCCCCGCGGTTGGGACTTTAGGCTGATGCATGAATTGCATATGGTAGCCGGCTGGGCTTGTAGTGGATTTTTGGATGCGACGAGTATTCCCAATGTGATTGAAGACAGCGTGATGCGTATCGAAGGCAAACGTTTGTTGTTGAACGAGTTGTACTCGGATGCAGGCAGTCTATTCGCACTGATCGCGTTTTGTCTTGGGCTCCTCGTAGTGCAGAGACGATCGCTTTTGACGGGGGTGCTGGTTCTGATTGCAACACCGTGCATCTCACTGATGTGCGACACGGTCCGTTTGATTGTGATCGTTCTGGCTTGGGTGAACACCGGCACGGACTTGACCATCGGATATTTTCCTATCTTGCTTGGCACCGCAACGTTTTTGATGGCGGCGCTGTTTGTGTTTCTTGCTCAAGTCTCTGTGGCTGCTATCCTCGCTCCGTTGAAGCCAGTAGACCTTCGTAGTTCGCTCGAGGAAACCTATGATCAGACGGTGCAATGGCCATCGAAAATTGGGATTGAATCGGTTTCGCCTTTTGCGTTCCCGAGAATCGGGCAGCCGCTATTAGGTCTGCTCGGCCTCCTCTGCATTGCGATGGCTGGAATGTCCGTGTACGTATGGTTCATCAAGCCACAACCGACACAGTTGTTGGCCTCGATGGATAAATCGCAAGCGTCCGCATTTCCCGCTGGCAACGCGCTTCCCGAGAAAATTGGTAGCATGAAAAAGGCCAAATACTTTGAGGAGTCCCGAAAGCCAGAAAGCATCCTCGGACAGCATACGCATTGCTGGCAGTACGATGACGGTGAGACGCAGATGACTGTTGCAATGGATTTTCCATTTATGGGTGCGTCGTCGCTGCCATTGATTTACGATCTGCTCGGATGGAAGGTAATGGATTCGGAAACGCTCGTTTTGGAGTCCTCTCCGCCAATGTCGATCGTTCGAATGAAAATGAAGAATCGTTTCGGCATCAACGGCGTTGCGTTCCACGGATACTTTGACAAGTCGGGGAACCCCGTCAATCATGCCGCAGACCAATTGACCGTCGAGCGTCGAAATCTTTTCTCATTGATGAATTCCAAGGCGTTCGATGGATCGCTCAATAGCATGGCTGCATCCTTTCAGATTCAAATGCTGTTCGAGACGGGTAAGGAAATGAGTGACGATCGCACCAATCAATCGCAGGCACTTTTCTTGAACGTCTTTGAACAACTTCGTCAGCAGAGCCTACCTGCTCTTGGAGGCGCTAAGTAAATCATGAAGCTCTTTGGCAAAAAAGAACTGAATCTTGATGAAGCAGCTGCTTCGCAAAAGCCGCCTTCACGGTGGCTAGCGTGGACTTCCTTTTCCTCCGTGGACTTCATCGGCAACCTGTGGGATTTGTTGGCGGCTTGGCGATCCAACCGGCAATGGCGACTCGTTTTGGCAGGTTTGCCGCTGGTTATTGCTGGTCTCGCTCTAGGCATCGGAGTCGCCATCGGAAAACTCAGTGACAAGGGAGCGAAACTCAATTGGTACGCCAATCTTGCGGAGCAAGAAATCAAGCTCGCCACCGAGGAGACGCAAGTCGATGACGAGTTGTCTAAAGGGAAATCAGCAAAGACGATGGAGGATCGCGGTGAGTTTGTTGACATGCTTTTCCGCCGTGTGTTGATGCTGAATCAAAGTAACAAACGAGCCATGTACTACGTAGCATCGCAAATGTCTCG
>CAIXME010000190.1 GCA_903920425.1 uncultured Pirellula sp.
GTCAAATTCGATGAAAACGATCACGTTGTATTCAAAGTCGAGACGCACAATCACCCATCGGCAATCGAACCTTACGGGGGAGCCAATACAGGCTTGGGGGGTGTGATTCGGGATCCGCTGGGGACTGGACTTGGTGCGAAACCCGTTTGTAGCACGGACGTTTTTTGCTTTGCCTCACCCAGCTATGAACCGAATGATTTGCCGCCGGGTGTGTTGCATCCGCGTCGTGTCATGACGGGGGTCGTCTCGGGCGTGCGCGACTATGGGAATCGCATGGGGATTCCCACGGTCAATGGAGCCGTCTACTTTGATGATAGGTATCTAGGAAATCCTCTCGTGTATTGCGGGAATGTTGGGATTCTGCCGGTCAATAAAGTGGAAAAGCAAGCGCAGCCGGGCGATTTGATTGTCGCAATCGGTGGGCGTACAGGCCGCGATGGGATTCACGGCGCCACATTTAGCAGTGTTGAACTGACGCATGAGAGCGAATCGATTTCGGGTGGATCCGTACAGATAGGCAACGCCATCACGGAGAAAATGGTGTTGGATGTGCTGCTACAAGCGCGCGATCAAGGCTTATACACTGCAGTGACCGACTGCGGCGCCGGTGGCTTCAGCAGTGCAATTGGAGAAATGGGAGAGTCCATTGGGGCCGAAGTATGGCTCGACCAAGCACCTTTGAAATACCAAGGGCTCAGCTATACCGAAATCTGGATCAGCGAAGCGCAAGAGCGCATGGTGATGTCGGTTCCTCCCGAGAATTTGGAGCGACTCAAATCGCTTTGCAACGGAGAAGACGTTGAGGTGGCGGTCCTCGGTCAGTTCAATCCATCGGGATTGCTCAGATTGATGTACCGAGGAACAGAAGTGGGATGCGTCAGCATGGAGTTTCTCCATCAAGGGCGACCACCTGTTGTCAGGCAAGCAGTCTACAACCCGACTGCGGTTGTTCCCTGTTCGCTGGGCAAATTGAATCGTGATGGCATGGAGTCCACGCTAACCAAGATATTGTCGAATCCGAATGTCGCGAGCAAGCACTGGATTATTCGCCAGTACGACCATGAAGTGCAAGCTGGCAGCGTCGTGAAGCCGTTGGTCGGGCCATCGTCGAATGGGCCAAGCGATGCGGCGATTGTGCGACCGAAGCTATCCAGCAAGCGCGGCATTGTATTGTCGTGTGGTATGAACCCTCGGTTGGGAGACTATGATCCTTACCATATGGCTGCGTCGGCGATCGATGAAGCAGTTCGGAATGCGGTCGCTGTTGGAGCAGATCCAAAGCGTATTGCCATTTTGGATAATTTCTGTTGGGGAAATACGGAGCGAGCGGAGACGCTTGGAACACTTGTTCGCGCTGCAATCGCTTGCCACGATTTGGCGATTCAATGGAATACGCCTTTCATCAGTGGTAAAGATAGTTTGAACAACGAGTTCACTTGGTTTAATGGCCAAGGAGAAAAGAAAACAATCGCTATTCCATGCTCACTGCTCATCAGTGCGATGGGGCAGATCAGCGATTGCTCGCAAGCGATCACGATGGATTTAAAGCGAGTCGGCAACCCGATTTATTTGTTGGGTGTAACGCGCGACGAGCTGGCTGGTTCCTATGCGTCGATGGTTCTCGGGGTGAGTGGTGGCGCTGTCCCGACGGTCGACGCTCCATTGGCGATGAGAATGTACCAAGCGGTGCATGCTGCCATTGTTGCTAAGCAAATTGTGTCATGCCACGATTTGAGCGAAGGCGGACTGGCCGTATCGATTGCCGAAATGGCTTTTGCAGGCGAGCTTGGCGTTTCAGTGGATATCACGCAATTGCGACAAGCCAGTTTTGTGGATCGCGAAGTGGCGATGTTCTCGGAATCCAACAGTCGATTGCTATGCGAGGTTCCCGTCGCGGCGGCTGCCGAATTTGAGCGAACCATGCAAGGTTTGCCATGCTTCCGAATAGGAAGTGTTGCGGAGCATGATCGCGTGGTGGTCGAATGCGACAAGGAAACATTGGTCGACGTGCGATGGGCGAAACTGCGAGATAGTTGGTTGGCCCCGTTGGATTGGGCATAGCCCGATGAAACTAAAGAGCCATCCAGAGGACTTCCGCGTCGAAGAGATCACTGAGGTGAAACCGACGCGAGGCCAATTTAGTTTGTATCGACTCGATAAATGCGGGATCGGTACACCCGAAGCCATGCAATATATCTTGCACAAATGGCAGATTAGTCGCAAAGACATCAGCTACGGTGGGATGAAGGACCGGCATGCTGATACCACGCAGTATCTGACTATTTTTCGCGGCCCGCATTCCGGTTTGACCGAGCGTTCCTTTCAGTTGGAGTACTTGGGGCAGCACACGCATCCGTTCCATGCCAAGGACATTGCAGCAAATCGGTTCGAGATTTGTCTTCGCCAGATCGCGCCAGAAAAGCGAGAGTCGCTCACTCGACGCTGCCATTTGATTCAGAAGACCGGCGTCGTAAATTACTTTGACGATCAGCGTTTTGGATCGATTGGATTTTGCGGAGAGATCATCGGTGTTCCTTGGTGTTTAGGAAACTATGAGCGAGCGCTGTATCTCGCCATGGCGGAACCCAATATCCATGATCGTCCTCGCGAGAAAGAGCAAAAGCAAATCCTCAGGGACTATTGGGGAGACTGGCTCAAGTGCAAGGCATTGTTAGATCGATCGCATCGACGCAGTGTGGTCACGTATCTTTGCGATCACGCGACCGACTTTAAGCGAGCGGTGGCATTGATCCGTCAGGATCTGCGTGGCATTTACGTTTCCGCATTTCAGAGTTGGGTTTGGAATCGTTGGCTTTCCAAGTTGATAGAGCAAAGCGTAGGCGAGTCGGATTTAGAGTACTTGGAGTCGGCGTGTGGTCGACTAGCGATTCCAACAATCGCACCGAGCATGCAAATAGGCGGACGGTCTTTGGATCGATTGGATTTGCCGCTTCCATCAGCGCGTCAACATGAATGGCCTGCGGGAACGCTCGAGACGCTGGAGGACGTGCTTAAGCCTCTGCAGATGGATGTGCGCCAGATGCGGCTAAAGTATCCTCGCGACACCTTTTTCTCCCGAGGCTTTCGGTCGGCGTGGTTGATCGCCCAAGGCATGACGTTTGAATGGGCGGAGGATTCATTGAATCCAGGCAGCGATAGTTTGCGATTGTGCTTTGTTTTGCCGCGTGGGGCGTATGCGACCATGGTGGTTCGCTATCTTTTTAATGAAGCATTGGATCTCGATGCGGACGAGGGATCGGATGATATCGACTCGTTTGAAACCCCGCCGGAAGAAATGGAGTAGCCTGACTCACGACGATGCTCGCGATCAAAGGGTTGCGAGACGCGAAACAGGCTACTTTTTGCAATGCGCGGTTGCTGGGCTACGCGAAAAACGATACTAACGGTAAATTCATAGCAGCGGCGGTCGATTTTTGGACGCGTCGTTTGCATCCCCGAGGAGGGGGCTTTCCCTCTGCACGTCATCTCCATCTAAGTGTCGAACAATGAAAACGGACGAGTTACGCGAAAAATACCTGTCTTTCTTTCAATCCAAGGGACACCATCGCCAGGCGAGCGACGTGCTTGTGCCAACGTGGGATCCATCCGTTTTGTTTACGCCTGCGGGGATGAATCAGTTTAAAGATCACTTCCTGGGCAAGGTTAAATTGGATTTTACCCGCGCGACGACCTGCCAAAAATGCTTGCGAACAGGTGACATCGATAACGTCGGCCGCACCTCGTATCACCATACCTTCTTTGAGATGCTTGGAAACTTTAGTTTCGGGGACTATTTCAAAGAAGAAGCGATTCGATGGGCTTGGGAGTTTTTGACCGATAAGAAATGGCTGGGAATCGAGCCAGGACGTTTGACGGTAACGGTGTACAAGGACGACGATGAAGCGTTCAAGTTGTGGAACGAAAAGATCGGGTTGCCGAGTCCACGTATCAGTCGTCTAGAAGAAGACGAAAATTTTTGGCCAGCGTCGGCGCCAAGCCAAGGCCCAGATGGCGTTTGTGGTCCTTGTAGCGAGATTTACTACACGTTGGACTCGGGCAAAAACGTGGAGATTTGGAATCTGGTCTTCACGCAGTTCAATCGCGTGGGCGATCCACCAGACAACCTCCGCCCCTTGCCCAGCAAGAATATCGATACCGGGATGGGGATGGAGCGTACGGCTAGTGTTCTCCAAAACGTCACCACGAATTTTCACATCGATATTTTGATGCCGATCGTTCAAGCGGCCGCGGAAGTGTGCGGCGTGCATTATGAATACGAAAGCGATAATGGCCGACGACTTCGTCGTATCACGGACCACGTTCGCGCATGCACGTTTGCAATCCATGAAAACGTTTACCCGGGCCCGAAAAAAGCTCGCTACGTCATCAAGCGGTTGCTTCGACGAGCTGTGCTCGATGGGCATCAGATGGGGCTGCGCGAGCCGTTCATGCATCAATTGGTGCCTGTGGTAGCCGACATGATGAAGGCCGTGTATCCCGAGTTGCTGCAAACGACCGAACGCGTTGCCCAGGTGATGAAGCGTGAGGAGTCTGACTTCTTTGGAACGATTGATTCCGGTTTGGAACGCATCGGCCGAGTGTTCAACGAGATGGCTTCTTCGGGGCGTGCGATGGTCGATGGTCGCGAGGCAGCAAGTCTCTATCAGACGCACGGCGTACCGCCAGAAATGTTTCAGCAAATTGCCGCTGAAAAGAACTACAGCTTTGACTGGGACGGCTATCGCGCTGCGATGGGCGAGCATGGCGACATCAGCGGTGGTGGTGGAAAAGAACTATTTGAAACCGGGCCGATCGAAACCCTCAAGGAAGCGTTGCAGCATTGTGAATTCCTGGGCTACGAAAGCACCAATTCAGAAGCTCAAATCAAAGGGATCATCGTGGGCAAACCCAAGGATGATCGGTTGGTTGGAGTATTGAATAGTGCCGTTGCCTCTGAAATGACGCGAGTTGTATTGGATCGCTCCCCGTTTTACGGCGAGAGTGGCGGACAAGTTGGAGACACAGGTACGCTCTCAACGTCCAAGGGTGTCTTCGAGGTTTCCGATACGCAACGAAGTGGTGAGCTGATCGTTCACTATGGAAAATTGACCAGTGGTGAACTCAAAGAAGGTGACACGGTCACGGCCAAAGTGGACGAAACACGTCGCAATGCGATTCGTCGAGCTCACTCGGCAACGCACATATTGCATCATGCATTGCAAAAAGTAGTCGGCAGCCATGCCCAGCAACAGGGTAGCAAGGTTGAACCAGACAGTTTGCGATTTGATTTTAGCAATCAAGAGCCTTTGACCGAGGAACAACTGAAGTCGGTTGAAACCATCTCGAACGAGCGAGTCAAAGAGGGGGCACCGATCGATTGGAAGCTTGTGTCGTTGACGACTGCTCGAGAAGCGGGCGCAATGATGCTCTTTGGCGAGAAGTATCCCGATCCAGTTCGGATGGTGAGCATGGGCGGATTCTCCAAAGAGCTCTGTGGCGGTATTCACTTGTCTAAAACGGACGATGTGGGAGCTATCGAGATCCTTGCAGAGGAAAGCGTTTCGTCAGGAACTCGCCGCATCACTGCGTTAACAGGTCAGCGTGCGATCGAACAAAAGCAACGCGTGGAAGCACTCTCGATCAAGTCCGCAACGTTATTGGGTTGTTCCATCAGCACCTTGGGTGACAAGGTGATGGAGCTAGCATCTGCGGTGCGACGTTTGAAAAAGTTGGTTGGAGGGACGGGTAACGAGGCAGCGCCGGCCCTGGTCGCAGCAGGAAAGGTCGAGCCGACGCTTGGATCGTACGAGGCGACTCGCGCAGCATTCAAATTGGCGGCCAGAGCGCTCAATGTCTCCTTTGAAGAGGTGCCTGCTCGCATTGAAACGTTGCTCGTTGAGCAATCTCAATTGCATCAGCAGATCCAGCAACTCGCGTCAGGCGGTTCCATGTCGATTGACGACTTGTTGGGAATGGCCCAAACCGTTTCCGGCACGCAGATGATCGTTGCGGAAACACCGCATGCTAATCCAGGCATGATGCGTCAATGGATCGATCAGCTTAGAAAACGTTCCACGGAGCCTATTGCAATTCTGTTGGCGAACACTGCAGATGACAAGGTCACCTTGATCGCTGGGATTAGTCAGTCGTTGGTGGAAAGAGGTTTGAGCGCGGGTAAGTGGATTACCCCCGTTGCTGAAACGGTCGGCGGCGGCGGAGGCGGCAAGCCTGATTTAGCTCAAGCAGGTGGCAAGCTGCCGGCAATGCTCCCGAAAGCGTTGCAAGTTGCGAAGGATACCTGGAGTAACATGCTCGCGTAACGCGTTTTGAGTGTGGACGTAGCGGAAGATGTGAATCTTCCGTCGTCTGACTCTCGTAGCGGAAGATGTGAATCTTCCGTCGGCGGATCCTTTCGACCTGGCGATTCGATAACGCATGGCGGGCATTTGTTGCTGGCGATTCACCGGAACTGTCACAAGTTCCGCTACGTTAGTTCGGTCGCCCCGGTAGCGGAAGATGTGAATCTTCCGTTTGCGGATCCTTTCGGCCTGGCGATTCGACAACGCA
>CAIXME010000191.1 GCA_903920425.1 uncultured Pirellula sp.
ACATCATCTTCGTTCTGAGCCATCAAAATCTGTCGAGCCATAAACTCACGTATTGGCTCCACACCTCGATCCCACGCCTCGGTCGCAGTCATCTGACTCCCCTCTTGCGTGTAAGGCTCGATGGACTCGTTGTAGACTTTCGTCCAAACCGGACTCATGACAAAGACTGTGATAAACAGGGAGATGGAGGTTATCACTTGACTCGGCGGTAGTTGCTGTGCACCCAAGGCTTGCTTTAACAGCCCAAACACCACAATCACACGTACATAACACGTCGTCATCAACAATATGGCCGGCGCTAAGCTCAGTACCGTGAGCAAAAGCAGGATCTGCAGCGAGTTGGACAAACCCTTGGGGCTTAGCCACGCATCGGGGCCACCCAACACCTTGTTCGCGAGTGCATCGACGCCACCCAACCCAGCGTCCCCATTGGGATCTTGGTCTTGGGCACCTACGGTCTCGCGTAGATTCTGCTCCACCGCACCTTTGATCGCGGAATTCTCGCGACTTTTTAATGCTCTGCTTAGCAAGCTATCTTTTGCGGCGGTCCCGCCACTCTGATCTTGACCAAGTACGGCCGAACCGGCTTGACTCACCCACAACACGAACACAAACGCCGAGCAACGCAAAATGCTTCGCGAGACCAGTTGAAGGCGTGTTGTTGGGTCTTTTCCGACTTGGGAAATGGATGGCATGATTGGATCGAAAAAGTTGCGGATTCTTTTCAGATTTACTCATGTACAGGTTTTCACTCGCCAACGCCAGAATGAAATTGTTCGCCAGAAATGCGTTTCGCTAGCTCTCGACCCTTGAAGGGAGCTTGTCTCGCAGAATAGAATGCAGGAACGATGGTGATTTGGTGGGAGAGATTTCGGACGCAAAGTTCAGCTTGGTCCGGGACGCCGAAGGCGCAAAAGAGCCCAGAACCGCTCAGGCACAAAGAACCGCCAACACTACAATCGTCTCTGGAGAGCGATTCCACAGTTCGAAACGACTGTGATGGAATCCACCGAAGGGGAAAGGCGTCATCCTGATGCCGAGATCTCTCAGGTAAAAGGACAGAGGGGCAAACTAGGTTGAGAAATGGCGTTGCCGTTTCCCGATTCGATTCGTTTGTACCCTAACTATGTCAGGCCTTCGGATGACTTCATCGAATTTGCATGCATCTCTTTCTCCGTTCGTAGCTCGTCACATCGGACCTCGCGACAACGAGATTCAACGGATGCTATCCTTGCTCGGATACGAGTCCTTGGATGCCTTGACCCAAGCCGTTGTCCCGGCCAACATCGCCGACAATGCTCCCATGGATCTGCTGCCTGGAGTCACCGAAGAAGAAGCACTCGCAGAATTGCGAACGATTGCAAGCAAAAACCGTGTCCTCAAAAGTTTCATCGGACAAGGGTACTACGGAACCCACACACCGAAAGTCATCCATCGCAACGTCCTAGAGAATCCAGCCTGGTACACGGCATACACACCTTACCAACCCGAGATTTCGCAAGGCCGACTCGAAGTCCTGTTCTACTTTCAAACCATGGTTTGCGAGCTGACAGGCATGGACATCTCGGGGGCTTCGCTACTGGACGAAGGAACCGCAGCAGCCGAAGCGATGACACTCTGCCAACGCTCCTGCAAGTCCAACGCGAACCGATTCTTGGTATCGAGCCTCTGCCATCCGCAAACGATCGAACTGATCGAAACACGCGCTGAACCGCTGGGCATCGAAGTTGTCATCTTTGATCAACGCAAGACCGTATCGGATTGGAGCAACGTCTTTGGCGTTCTCGTCCAATATCCCGCAACCGACGGATCCATCGGTGACTTTAGCGATTTGATCGCAGCCTCGCATGCGAACAAAGCGATGGTGGTGATGGCTTCGGACTTGCTGGCTCTGACCGTGCTCAAATCACCAGGTGAACTCGGAGCCGATGTCGTGATCGGCAACTCGCAACGCTTCGGTGTTCCGTTTGGATTCGGTGGTCCTCACGCTGCGTTCTTGGCAACCAAGGATGCGTTCAAACGTACGATGCCGGGGAGACTTGTTGGCCAATCGATCGATTCGCACGGCAACCCTGCCTTCCGATTGGCGTTGCAAACTCGCGAACAGCATATTCGCCGTGAAAAGGCGACATCGAACATCTGCACCGCGCAAGCACTGCTGGCCATCATGTCCACCCTCTATGCATGCTACCACGGTCCGGAAGGGCTTCGGGCAATCGCTTTGCGAGTGCATTCGCAAACGATGCGTCTCCTGCGAACGCTCAAGCAACTGAACTTTTCGTTGGAGAGCGATTTCGTTTTCGATACCCTCGCAGTCAACACCGGCTCCAAGACGGAGTCGATCTTGGATGCCGCTGTCCGATCAGGTTTTAACCTGCGTCGCATCAGCGATGTTTGCGTCGGCATTTCGCTCGACGAAACCACCACCGAAAGCGATTTGATCGCCATTGCCAAATGCTTTGGTGGAGCGACCGTAGATGCGAACACGGAATCGACTCTACAACCAAACGCATTCCGCGAAGACCAATACCTGACGCAAGGGGTATTCCATCAGTACCGCAGCGAAACAGAAATGATGCGGTATATGCGACGGCTCTCGGAAATGGATATCGCATTGGATCGCGCGATGATTCCGCTCGGCTCGTGCACCATGAAACTCAACGCTGCATCGGAGATGACGCCGGTAACATGGCCAGAGTTCAACAGCATCCACCCATTCGCTCCTGCCGACCAGTCGATCGGTTACCGCGAAATGATCGAGCAATTGGAAAAGATGCTGTGTGCCGTCACGGGCTACGATGCGATCTCTTTGCAACCCAACGCGGGTTCGCAAGGTGAATACGCGGGGCTGTTGGCAATCAAGCAGTACCATGAATCGCGAGGCGACATGCATCGCAATGTATGCTTGATCCCTAGCAGTGCACACGGCACCAACCCAGCCAGCGCTCAAATGGCAAACATGGAAGTGGTCGTCGTGAAATGCGATGATGCAGGCAACGTTGACCTGGTCGACCTAGACGCCAAGATCGCCGCTAACGCGAATAAGGTCGCTGCCATCATGATCACTTACCCTTCGACGCACGGTGTGTTCGAAGAAGGTGTCACCAGCGTTTGCGAAAAAGTGCATCAAGCAGGCGGTCAAGTTTACATCGATGGCGCCAATTTGAATGCGCTCGTGGGCGTTGCCAAGCCTGGTCACTTCGGTGGCGATGTATCGCACCTGAACTTGCACAAGACGTTTTGCATACCACACGGCGGTGGAGGACCTGGCGTTGGCCCGGTAGGAGTTCGAGCGCACTTGGCTCCATTCCTTCCCAAAGATGGCCAGACAACCACAAGGCGAGGCCCTATCGTTAGCTCTGCTCCCTTCGGCAGCGGTAGCATTTTGCCTATCTCCTGGATGTACATCCGCATGATGGGATCAGCCGGTTTGCGACG
>CAIXME010000192.1 GCA_903920425.1 uncultured Pirellula sp.
GAGACTCTTTGATTTCTGCATGTCAGCACCAGCGGAATCCCTCGCTAACGCATCGCATCGCAATATTCGCGGTCATGCTCGGTTTTTTCACACAGAGTCACAGAGTCACAGAGTCACAGAGGATACACACAGAGAAAAAGCACAGCGGGGAAGAGTTGAAACCAAAAATAGATTCCTGAAAACTCTGTGTCTTAGTGTCTTTGTGTGAGACTCTTTGATTTCTGCATGTCAGCACCAGCGGAGTCCCTCGCTAACGCATCGCAATATTCGCGATCATGCTCGATTTTTCACACAGAGTCACAGAGTCACAGAGAATACACACAGAGAAAAAGCACAGCGGGGAAGAGTTGAAACCAAAGATAGATTCCTGAAAACTCTGTGTCTTAGTGTCACTGTGTGAACCTTCCATTTCGCAATCACTCGCCTTGGTTCAGTGCTCCGCAGTACTGCTTGACCACTTCCCGTTCAGCTATTTTGGGGTTCACATGTGGTCTGCAATCCAGCAAGTGTCTTTGTGCTTGCTCGAGGCTCATGTTCCGATGCTCCACGAGCCAGCAAATCGCAACCGTAGCGCTGCGTGCGCGACCTGCTTTGCAGTGTACGTATACCTTGTGATTGGAACTGACTGTTTTTTGCATGAATGCTACAGCCTGCCGTACATCGTCCAACGATGGAGGGTTAAAGTCCACCGTTGGGATTCTCAGTTGCTCGATACCCAGTCGTTGATACTCAGCCGTTGGTCCGGGGTATTCTTCGCACGTATTCACGACGCCTCGCACACCCAAGTCGTAGAGCTTCTGAGCGTCGGAGGGCAAAGGCATCGCTCCCAAGATAACTTGGGGATCGATGGGATCCCACCAGTGTCGCACCTTCAAGATACGACCGAGCAAGTAGTTCCACGCGAACGTGGGTGCAAAAAGAGCCTTGGAGAGTATTGGGTTCAACCGGATAGGTTCCTATTAACTCAGCGCGAGAGCTGATCGCTTTTCTTGGATGGTGGCGAGGAGTTGCTTTTGAGGTGCCACAAACTTCGCGACCCCTTGCTCCATCAACGTTTTTTCAAGATCAGCGACATTCACGGCGGCATCGAGTTCTTTGCAAACGAGATCGCTCGGCATGACGTCTACTTGGCGTGAAAAGGTTTGACTGCTCGCGGCAACGGCAGCGTTCGTGTCGGGTGGGTTCGTTTGGATATCGGAGCCGGCTAACGCAGCAACATACTTCCAGGCAGCATCGGCTTTGTTCTTGGTGCCAGTGCTTGCAAAGATGATCTCTTGCTTGAGTGGCGTTGGATGAGCGTTCCAGAATCGTTGATTTTCAAGCCAGATGCGTTTTGCGTTCAGGATACCGTATTGACCTTGAGCGTCTGCCGAAAGCTGCGGGCATTTTTCAGAGGTGTATTGGTCGATTCGCGAGACAAAGATGCTGTAAACGCTTTTGAATTGATCAAGCGATTTGCGCCGTTGAGCGCCACGCCAAACTGCATCGCGAGCCAGATCGTACTGTCGCATGGTGAAGATCAAGGTGACGTTCAGTGTAATTCCAGCGGCTGCCAGCTCTTCTAATGCATCGATACCGGCGGGGGTCGCAGGTACTTTGATCATTCGATTGTCGTGACCTGAGGCCCATTTCTTGCCTAAGGCGATGTACTGTTCGACGCGTTGTGCGTGTGGCAAGTTCGTTTCTGGATCTTCCAGCAATGGATCGAGTTCAAAGCTAACCCAACCCGCGTTCCCATTGGTTTTCTGCCAAGTCGGATGGAAGGCTTTTTGTGCTTCACGCACCAATTCGTCGGTAACATTCCAACAAATTGTCGAGTCATCCTGCCCTTGTCGGACGTACTTTTCGATCGCACTATCGAAGCGACCGGTTCGAACAAGCCCGGAGACGATGATGGGGTTGCTCGTGGCTCCGACTGCCCCCCAGGCCAAGTTTTGCTCGACGAGCGTTGGGTCGATGGAATCGAGGTAGAGATTGGTACCGCTTTGGACGAGCGACTGGATAGCTGCGTTACTCATTGGATTGTCCTATTATTTGCGACCGCTTGTTGAATTCAATCACTATATAGTAGACTTTGCCGACGAAGTTCAACACCCCGCTATCCTCAATTCGGCTTTGACACTCACGAACCCAAAAATCCTATATGCCTCCGATCGATCTGCGAAGTGATACCGTAACGAAACCATCGCCTGCTATGCGTGAAGCGATGTTGAGTGCTCCGGTTGGCGATGATGTTATCGATGTTGACCCTACCGTGGTCGCATTGCAAGAGCGTATCTCGCATATGCTTGGCAAGGAATCCGCCATTTTTATGCCAAGCGGAACCATGACGAATCAGATCGCACTGCGGGTTCACTGCTCGCCTGGCGACGAATTTCTATGCGAGACGGGATGTCATATCTACAACTATGAGCAAGGAGCGTTTGCCCAACTCAGCGGATTGGTGGCACGCACGATTACGGGCGATAAAGCCTTGCTCGATGTCGCAGATTTAGAGGGGACGGTGCGACCCGACAATGAGCATAGCGTACGGACCAAGCTTCTTTGTATCGAGAACACACACAACCGAGGTGCAGGCAAAATCTACACGCTAGAGCGAACATTGGCTCTTTGCGGTTGGGCGCATTCCGCTGGGTTGATCACGCACATGGACGGAGCCCGTTTGTTCAATGCGGCGGTGGCCTCGGGAACTTCTGTGCGAGAATTTTCAGAGCGATTTGATTCGGTGAGCGTATGTTTCAGCAAAGGGCTCGGTGCACCGGTTGGTTCTTGCTTGGTCGGATCCAAAGCGTTTATTGCAAAGGCGAGGCGTGCGCGAAAACTGTTTGGGGGCGGCATGCGGCAAGTGGGTATCTTGGCGGCAGGAGCGCTGTATGCGCTGGAGCACAACATCGATCGCCTTGCCGTAGATCACGCTCATGCGCGATTGCTT
Organism: uncultured Pirellula sp.; assembly: GCA_903920425.1. GTDB lineage: Bacteria > Planctomycetota > Planctomycetia > Pirellulales > Pirellulaceae > JBKCUI01. Next base: position 2,933 of record CAIXME010000192.1, read on the forward strand.
GCCGAAACGATTCAGCAGTGCAAAGGATTGCGATTGGCAGATGGATTGCCCGACACCAACATCGTGATCTTTCACGTAGATAAAGAGCTTGGCACCGCCGCGTCCTTTAACGAATCGCTGAACAAGAGTGGTGTCTTGGCGATGGCGTTCGGGCCACAGAGCATTCGCTTTGTTACCCATCTCGATGTCGATCGTGAGCAAATATTGCAGGCATGTCAGATCATTCGTTCGCTCACGAGTTAACGCGTGGTGTTAGCGGAACGGCGCGAGCCGTCCGGTTGCTTGCTAATTACGTAACCGTGGTCCGGAACTTCAACCGGGCTGCTCGCGCAGCTCCGCTAACAAGAAAAACGCAAGCCGTTCACCCGGAACGCACCGATCGTCGAATCCGATCACGCGTCCGCTAAGAAGTCCAACGCTCGCTGCATGTCGGCAGGAATTGGGGCGGTAAAAGACATCATCTCACCGGACTTGGGGTGTTTGAACTCCAGCTTGGCAGCGTGCAACGCTTGGCGTTCTAATGCGATTTCGGCGTCGCTCTCCAAAGGGGGCAAGCCACGCACGTAGCGTCGTTGCAGTTGGCCACGAGTGACCATCGCGTGTCCACCGTAAAGTCTGTCGCAAAGTACTGGGCAGCCGATATGTGCCAAGTGGAGGCGGATCTGGTGGGTTCGGCCAGTCTTGGGGTGAACCTCCAAGAATGCGTAACCTTTAAACCGCTTCAAAACTTCAAAGTAGGTTTCAGCATCTCGGCTTGAGGAATGGCCGGACCTGCATGCCATCTTGTCCCTTTGGAATGGATGGTGTCCGATTGGCTGGATGATGCGATCGCGATCGCGATCAAGTGTTCCAGCGACGATGGTCAAGTAAGTCTTGTTGACTTCTCTCGCCTCGAATTGAGCACATAGTTTGAAGTGCACTTCGTTGGTCTTGGCAATCGCGATCACGCCGCTTGTGTCGCGATCCAAGCGGTGCACGATACCGGGGCGTGTTGGTCCACCAGCGTCGCTGAGATTTCGAAAGTGGTGAGCGAGAGCCGCCGTTAGTGTTCCAGACCAGTGTCCTTTGGCGGGGTGCACAACCATTCCCGCTGGTTTGTTCACAATGACCAAGCACTCATCTTCGTAGATGATGTCGAGAGGTATGTCTTCGGGGATCGGTCCGTCCGTGGGTGGAGGAGGCAGAAGGTTGATAGTGACTTTGTGGCCCGTGAACACTTTGAACGCGGGTTTGACCGGTTTGCCATCCACACAGACCTTGTCTTCTGCAACGATCCGTCGCAGGAAAACTCGGCTATAACCATCTAGGACCAGCGTGATGAACAGATCGACGCGTTTGCCGGAATGCTCCTCGGTGACAGTAAATTCGAAGTTTCGATCGCCAAGAACAACGGGAACAATGGTCTCCGATTCCGAGATTTCCTCGTCGAGTTCTGGAGCGACGGGTGATAGTTCTGGGGCGACGGTGGTGGGGAGCTCGGTTTCGTCCAGCGGAGCTTGGTCGAGAGAATCTGCATCAGCCATTGGCGTAGGGTCGTTTCAGCATTGAAGAAGGCGATAAGCCCGGTGTGATTTGCGTAAACGAGAGATCAATGACCGGCCATCTGACCATCGCGAGACAAGGAGACAGTGCTTAGTTGCTTACTTGGGTTCTGCCGGTGTTTCTTCTGCTGGTTTGGTTGCCGGTTCTGTCGGTGCAGGCGTTGGATCAGGCGTCGATGTCGGAGGAACAGGAACGACAGGCAAATCGTTATTGCTTGGTTTGGTGTCGGCTGCATTGGTGCTAGATGAAGGGATTTCTGGGAGGGCGGAACCTGGTAGAACCGTGGATGGGAACGAAATATCAGGTGAACCAGGCAGCGGGAGCTTGGTAGCAGGAACGTCGTTCAGAACGGGAGCCGAAGGGCGATTGTTCTTGAACCAAGTGTAAAACTCTTCGCCAGCACTGCTTTCCAGCCATCCGGTTCGCTTGCTTGCTTCTGCCAAGAACTCTGGCCCTAGGCCTTTGATGAGGCTAATTTTGCGATAGCTTTGCATCGCTTGTTCGCGGTCTGAGACCCCTTCGAATGCTTGTGCCAGTCCAAACAGAGCTCGCCCTTTCAAGAAAGGTTCCGAGGTCTTCTCGGCGACGGCCTTGTATTCTTCGATCGCTTGTTTGTAGTACTGGTCGGAGAGATCTCGATCTAGGTAAACCTTTTCTAGGGCTCGAGCTAGGTACGCATCACCCGCAGTTTGACGAGCCCACAATCCCGCTGGCGTGCCATCGAAGTCGCTCGAAATCGCATTGAGATCCGAAGTGTCGGTGTCGGCGAAATAGAGTGCGGTCCAGCCTTTCGCGTACTTTCCTTCTTGCATCGTGCTGTACAGACCGTAGCCGAGCAAGGCTACGAGAGAGACCACGACCAGGGCAATCACCCCAGGAAGCACCTGTTTGAACTTGATAATCTGGGCTTCGATTTTGTCAGCAAGCAGATTCGATTCTTGGATCTGTTTTCGTTCGCTCTTCATAGCTTCGTGCCGGCAAAAGTTGGCTTGAGGGGAGTTTTCTAGGGGAAAGCTCGCAAGTATAGGGCTCTCGGGTGGTTTCCTCAATAGTGGTCTCCCAGGCGAAATCGAGCCCTGGATGACAAATTGGGAATATCGTGGCATGATTTGGCTTGCCGATTCTCATTCCTAACAACTCGTACAACCAAGAGGCAAATCATGACCCCTCCCGTCATGTGTGCTTTCCGTACATGCGATTTTTTCGCCTGGTCATGTCGTCCTGGCTTGATCGATACCGACAGATTGTGGCCTCGTTGCGGCTCTCGGGCTCAGTCCCATCAAAACGCGGCCAGCCTCAAAGGATTGCTGCGAGGGTGTATTGGGTTATTCGCAATAGTGTTGGCGTCGGGTGGTTTGCTGTGCAGCTTGGGAGCGACGGCGGTCGCAGAGGATTTGGAATCCGGCGGGTCTGTTAATGCGGGATCAAAATCGGGGGAGTCGCAAAATTTGGCGGTACAGTCTCAGGCGGAGCCGTCTCAGGCGTTGCAGGTCGGTGTGGAGCAGAAGATTCGCGATGCCGGTATCGCGGGCAATAACGCTTGGATGATGATGTCGTCCGCGCTGATTCTATTCATGATCGCGCCTGGATTGTCGTTGTTTTATGCAGGATTGGTTCGGAAGAAGAATGTCCTCAGCGTGTTCATGCAGTGTTTGTTTTTGACATCGGTCATGACGGTCGTTTGGTCGTTCTATGGCTACTCCATTACGTTTTCACGCGATGGAGTAGGCGGATGGATCGGAGGAAGCGACTATCTGTTTTTGAGCGGAGTCTCGCGATCATGGAATGAAGAAACGCAATCTGCGATCACGCCGATGTGGCGATCGATACAAGGAGAGACGAGTGTAACGTTGTTGTCCCATATGGTTTTTCAAGGGATGTTTTTCGTGATCGCGCCGGCGATTATGTGCGGAGCCTTTGCCGAGCGAATTAAATTTCACAGCATGATACTGTTCAGTATTCTTTGGGGGACGTTTGTGTATTGCCCTATCGCTCACTGGGTCTGGGGAGGTGGAGTCTTGAGTTATCCCGAAGGCGTTTTGGGTGGCTCGCTCGATTTCGCAGGCGGATCGGTGGTCCATATTAGCGCTGGGGTGTCTGCATTGGTGGCCGCCATTGTGGTGGGGCCGAGGCTTGGGTTTGGCAAGGATCCGATGCCGCCGCATAACTTGACCTACACCGCTATTGGAGCTGCGATGCTTTGGTTTGGTTGGTTCGGGTTCAACGCGGGGAGCGCGTTCGGTTCCAACGAAGTGGCGACAAGTGCATTTGTTGCAACTCATTTTGCCGCAGCAGCTGGGGCGATTGGATGGTGGTTCATCGAATGGACATCGAGAGGAAAGCCAACCTTGTTGGGAGTCAGCTCGGGATTGGTCGCGGGGCTTGTTTGCGTCACGCCATCGGCAGGCTTTATTCAACCCATGCACGCCTTGCTGGTTGGGTTCCTCGCAGGAATTGTATGTTACTATGCGTGCAGTTTGTGCAAGCATTGGGCCGGCTATGACGATTCGCTCGACGCGTTTGGCATTCATGGGGTAGGCGGGATACTGGGGGCATTGCTGACAGGTGTGTTCGCAACCCGGGCCTGTTGCGACATCGGTCAAGGAGCAAAACTTGGCTGGTTGGAGGGAGGCAATGTGCTTCCAGGGCAGCTTGTTTCCATCGCTGCCGTCGTTTTTTATTCTGGCTGTACCAGTTTCGTCTTGCTGAAAATCATTGACTGGACGGTTGGGTTGAGGGTGTCGGCTACGGACGAACGCCAAGGTTTAGACGTGCAAGAGCATGGCGAAGAGGGGTACATCTTCTTGTAAAGGTGCGTCGCGGCCGTCTTCCAGGGGGCTCATCGCATGCTATCCATGTTCAGGGCAACTTGAGGGGGATAGCTGCTTTTGTCTTGGGCTTGGTTAAGATCTTTTTCGTCCGCTGGGTTACAATCGCCGTCGCGAACGCTGCGGCAGACCGTCCGAGCACGGGTAACCGTACGAGTACGGGCAACCGTTTCGGATTCGGTCCTCCGATACCGACAACCTCTTTATTTCTTTATCCACCACAACACGGCGACGAAACCATGATCCAAGTGATTCCTATCGACCAGCCAACCGTCTCGCCGTTTTCCATGTCCGATCGATTTCGCAAGGAGATCGTCTACTTCATGACGCCGGCCGAGGGGCCTGAGGCTCCAAGTCTTGCCAAGGATGAGTACTGGATCCGAGGCGATGATGCCCAGCGTTGGCTGGATGAAGGTGGTTTTACGCTGGTTTCTCCGCTGGATGCTCAGTCGGTCGCAGAAATTGAACTGACCGAGGAGCAAGAATCCTGGTTGGAATGGATGGTTGCCCATCAGATCACGCAAGTGCGCCTTGCAGGATCGGTTTAACGGAATCCATTGGAAGGCCGCAACGGGGAAGACAAATTCGGTTTTTTTGTCTAAACTGTGAAATTCTCGTTTTTCTCCCACCCCCATTTACTCGGTAAAGTGAACTGAAAGCTGTGGCATCCTACAAAACTAGCGACCTGAAAAAAGGACTCAAAATTCAAATCGATGGCGAGCCTTATTTGTTGACGGAAGTCCATTTCGTCAAGCCAGGCAAAGGCAACGCATTGTACAAATGCAAGATGAAGAACTTGGTTCGCCAAACGGTTTTGGATCGGACGCTCAAGGGTGGCGACGAATTAGAGGCAGCTGACGTCGAAGAAATCGACACCGTTTTTCTCTATAACCAAACCGGCAGCTTTGTGTTCATGGACAACGAGTCGTTCGAACAATACGAACTCACTGCGGACCAAGTGGACGATAACTGGAAATACTTGAAGGAACAGATGCCCATTTCCATGGTGTTGTTCAACGGGAATCCAATCACCATTTCGCCTCCATCGCACGTTACGCTCAAGGTTGTGGAAACCGATCCGGGCACCAAGGGTGATACTGCGACGAACGTTACCAAGCCTGCAAAGACAGAAACCGGTGCCGAATTCAACGTGCCTGGTTTTATCAAAGAAGGTAACGTCATCAAGATCGATACCAGAACGGGTGAATACGTCGAACGCGTCAGCATGGACTAAGGTTTGCTGATAGTTAATTCTTCAAAACCTCCAACCGAACACGTTTCACTCGTGTTCGGTTCTCCCTTCAGGCAGCGCAGAGGATCACGATGATGTTCCGTTCGCAAAGATCGATGGTTTTGTGGTTCTCAGTCTTGTCGATTGCGCTAGCACAATTTGCTTGTGCTCAACCTCGCGATAGCGAAGAAAAATTTGAAATCTTACGAGACCGCCTGGTAAACCATATTCTGATTCCAGGAGGGATCAAAGATCCTCGTGTGCTCCAATCTGTAGGGGCAACGCTGAGGCACGAATTTGTGCCCAAGGAATATCAGAGTCAAGCTTATCAGGATATTGCGATACCTATCGGCCAGTCGCAAACGATTAGCAGCCCGTTCATTGTTTCGCTCATGACGGAATACTTAAAGCCGGAACCCACCGATAACGTATTGGAGATCGGGACCGGCAGTGGGTACCAAGCGGCCATCTTGAGCCCTTTGGTTAAGGATGTTTATACGATTGAGATCGTAGAACCGTTGGGGCGAAAAACCACCCAGCTCTTGAAGGATCTCGGCTACACCAATGTTCATTGCTTGATCGGCGATGGATTCAAGGGCTGGAAAGAGCATGCTCCGTTTGACAAGATTATTGTGACTTGTTCGCCCGAAGATGTTCCGCAACCGCTGGTCGATCAACTCAAAGAGGGTGGCATCATGATCATCCCGGTTGGAGAGCGTTACCAGCAAATGCTCTGTTTGATGCGCAAGGTCGACGGCAAGCTTCAAAAAGAAGATCTTCGCCCGACGTTGTTCGTTCCGATGACAGGTACAGCAGAAGCGACTCGGAAAGTCCCGCCCGATCCAAAAAATCCTTCGCTTCTGAACGGTAGTTTTGAAGAGGAATTGATCAAAGACGTGCACATACCAGGATGGTACTACCAATTTGGATGCGCCGTGGTCAAAGACGAGAATGCACCCGAGGGGCAACACGCGGTCGAGTTTCGCAGCGATAACGGCAATGAGCCAAGCATGCTTTTGCAAGGGATCGCCATCGACGGGTCGGTGGTAAAGAAAATCCGTATCAGCGGCTGGATCGCAACGGAGGATGTCAAAATAGGGCAAGACCGCGAGAAATCGCCATCCATTGCTATCCAGTTTTTTGACTCGAAAAGGAACCGTATTGGCTACAACTTTGTCGGCGGATTCAAAGGTAGCCGCAAATGGAAAAAAGAAGATCGGGTGTTTAGCGTTCCTGCTGCAACGCGAGAAGCCATTGTCTCGGTTGGGCTTTTTGGGGCCGTTGGTACAGCTAAATTCGATGACGTCCGACTGGAAGTAGCGAGGTAACCTAGTGAAGCCCAAGGCGGTTCTTGCCTATTGTCGAGAAAAAGGGATCAAGGCAGTTGATTTGCGATTTGTCGACGTCGATGGCCAATGGCGTCATGTCACGTTCCCTCTTTCTGCCTTGATGGAGTCATCGTTCGAAGAGGGGTTTGGGCATGAGGTTTTGCTCGATCCACAGAGCGATCATCCGCCTTCACATGCGATTCTGCTTCCGCACAGTGAAGCCAATTATCTTGATCCGTTTACCAGCCAGCCGACGCTCGCTCTCTTGACGACAGTTCAAGATGCGTTGATGCGAGACGAGAATGTTCTCGATGCTCGCTGTGTTGCTCGACGAGCGATGCAATACTTGTCCAGTACGTCGGTTGGGGATGGCGTCTTGGTGCGTTCCTCTTGTCCCTTTCGGCTCAGCCCGCTGCGCAAACCCGTCGAGGAAATCGTCCCGGATCGCAGCACTTATCTTGCATGTGGCCCTTCGGATCGAGACTTCATTTTTCGCTGTCAGATAGCGGATTTGGCTTCGGACTCGGGACTTCAAGTCAACCGCCATCTGAATGGCTTCGGAAACAGCTCGGAGATCCATCTCAAGCCCGCAGGGTTAGTGGAGAGCAGCGACGATGTGATGATGCTGCGATACCTCGTTGGCCAACATGCGTGGAGAACGGACCAAAACGTGTCTGCCGAGAACCTTTGGCTCAACACGCAATGGAGCATTTTGCGTGCTGGCGAGCCAATCTTTGCCGGCGCTGTGCATCGAGGGTTAAGCGAAGTGGGCGTACACGCGATGGCTGGCATCTTGCGGCACGCCGATGCGATTGCGGCGATTGCAACAGCGCATCGCCAAACACAGCCCGAGTATTCTTGGCTGAGGATTTGCTCAAGCACGTCGGTAGAATCTGTTGTTCGCGCCGCGGTCGCGTCGCACAATCCCCGTTTTCGCACGGTGGAGTTTCGAGGCGCACCGGCAGATTGCAATCCATATCTCGTTGGATCAGCGGTGCTGATGGCCATGTTGGATGGCATCCAAAACAAAGTCTCGCCGGGCAATGCTCTTTCGATAACCATCGAGGGTGCTGCAGATTCGATTCCGTGGAGGATCGGTCAAACCAACAACAACGAATTTAGTCCCAAAGCGTTGCAGTCTCAGCTCGATTCGGACCGCGAGTTCTTGACCCGTGGCGAGGTTTTTGGCGACGAATTGATCGACGTGCTTTGTTCTCGATTTGATTGAAATCTCCCCCTGCCAAAAGAAGAGATTTCGGGGTAAGTTGTGGACCAGCAGTTTTTAGAAAGGGAGGCGATTGTCCCCCCTTTTTTCATTGCAGACTCAATTATTTCACGGCGAACTAAGGAACAACAGGATGGCTAAACCGCGAGTGCTCGTTTTAAGAGCCCCCGGCACGAATTGCGATGTCGAAACCGCCTATGCGTTTGAGTTGGCCGGAGCGGAGCCTGTTCGTTTGCATGTCAATCAATTGATTGAGAACCCCTCGCTCGCTTCCACCTTTCAGATTCTTTGCTTTCCTGGTGGTTTTAGTTACGGCGACGACATCGCTGCAGGACGCATTCTCGCAACTCAGCTTCATACATTCTTGAGTGAAACGCTTGAGTCATTTCGCCAGCAAGACCGCTTGGTTCTGGGAATCTGCAACGGTTTTCAAATCATGATGCGGCTCGGTATTTTCTTTGATTCCTCGTTGAGTGCTCAACCTGCGACGCTGACTTGGAATCGGCAAGGACGATTCGAAGATCGTTGGGTCCATCTCAAACCCGAAACCGATAACTGCGTGTTTCTCAAAGGGATCGACACGATGTACTTGCCCATGGCGCATGCTGAAGGCCGCTTTTTGTTCCGAGACGCCGACGCGCAAAAGGCTTTGGTGGAACAGCAGCAAGTCGTGCTTCGCTATTGCGATGCGGCTGGCAAATCGGGCGATGCCATTTTGGATTTCCCAACCAATCCCAATGGAGCGCAAGGGAACGTAGCTGGCATTTGTGATTCCACTGGTCGAATCTTTGGTTTGATGCCACACCCTGAAAGGCACTTGTTCCCCACCAATCATCCGCAATGGACTCGGCGCGACGTGCAGCCTGAACATGGTGAGGGACTCAAGGTGTTTCAGAACGCAGTCGCATATTTCGGTTGATGCATGAAAGTTATACATGATCTAAACGAGATTTTCGCACAGATCGATTTTGTCCGACGCGACGGAAAGAAAATCGGTTTGGTTCCCACCATGGGGGCTCTCCACGCAGGGCATTTGTCCCTCGCTAGCAAAGCCAAACAAGAGTGCGACATTGCGGTCACGACCATCTTTGTGAATCCGACCCAATTCGGCCCCAACGAGGATTTGGCGAAATATCCCCGCACTCTTGAGCAAGATCTCGATTCGCTTGCAAAGATGGGATGCGATTATGTTTTTGTGCCGGCCTCGGACCGAGTCTATTCTCCCACGCATTCGACGTTTGTGACGCCGCCCCGCGTGGCCACACGTTGGGAAGGTGCGATTCGCCCCGGACACTATCAAGGTGTAGCGACGATCGTGCTGAAGCTGTTTCAGCTGATCCCTGCCCATGTTGCCTACTTTGGACTCAAGGACTACCAACAAGTCCGAGTCATCCAGTCGATGGTTGACGACCTCAATATACCAATACGAATTGAACCCTGCGAAACGGTTCGCGAGGCAGACGGTCTCGCCATGAGCAGCCGAAATCGATACCTTAGTCCCGACGAGCGACAGCGAGCCTTGGGGCTGTGGAATGCGTTGAGCGCAGCGCACGGAATGGTTCACGCTGGTCAATGCGACGTTGCTGGTATCGAATCGGCCATGAAATCCCAATTAGAAAAAGCGCCGGTGGATCGAATTGATTACGCTGCCGTCGTGCATCCAGAAACCATGGAGCCTATCGAACGAGTTGACGATTTGGCGGTCGCAATCATAGCGGCCCGCGTCGGCAACACGCGATTGATCGACAATCGCATACTATTGCCACCTAGTTGACCAATCCCGTAATGAGGTGAATCTGTGCGACCGACTCTCTTTTATGTGCCTCATACGTTCTTGGGAATTCCTGTTCTAGGGTTGGGCTGGGCCTTAGCATTGCTGGTGCTAGGGATCGTCGGTTACGTGGCGACATCGCGAAAACGGCAATCGATCGGCAAGATCTTGGAGGAGCAAGGGATCATGTGGGCTGTCGCTGCTTGCATTATCGTTTTCTTGTTGCCACAAATTGAAACGAGGATCGATGATGGGACGCCTCAAGGCTTCAACGTAGGTCTACCGGTTCGCGGCTATGGCGTCATGCTGATGCTGGGCGTATTGAGTGCGTTGGGGATTGCTTTGTATCGTTGCAAGCGGGCTGGGATCAGCCAAGAATCATTCTTTTCGTTAGCGACTTGGGTGGTGTTGTCTGGTCTTTTGGGGGCTCGAATCTTTTATGTTGTGCAGAAATGGGATGAATTAGCCGGTGAATCGATTACCGACAAATTGTGGACGGCAATCAAGGTTACTGAGGGTGGACTGGTAGTCTACGGTAGCGTTATCGGAGGCTTGATTGCGATGCTCGTATGGTGTCAACGCAATCGCATGCCGATCATTCCCATTGCTGATTCGATAACGCCTGCTTTCTTTATTGGATTAGCGTTTGGGCGACTTGGATGTTTGCTAAACGGATGTTGCTATGGAGGTGTGTGCGAGCTCCCATTGCCATCGATCGCGTTTCCGGCTGGGTCACCTGCTTACATGGACCAATTGGCGTCGGGCAGGTTGCTGGGAATGGGTACTGACAAAGTGCCGACCGTCGCCGAGCCGCAACCTATTCAGAGCGTCGCATCCCATTCATGGGCATCTGATAACAAAATTCAGATTGGGGAGCGACTAGTCTCCGTCCGCGAAATGATGGTTGCTGGGCCTACGCCTAGCACACCGATGTCGGATCCTGTATTTCAAGCAGAAGTGAAGGTTGATGGTCGGCGATTTCAAGTTCCATCGGTCGACGTTCCTCCGCGATCAGTTCCTGTTCATCCCTCTCAAGTGTATGCAGCCATAAGCGGGCTATTGCTATGCGGTTGGACACTGTTGTTGGCCGAGAACACGAAAAGAAACGGAGTCGTCTTTGGCTCCGGATTAATAGCCTATGGTGTGTTGCGCATCATCGAAGAGATCATCCGCGTGGATGAAGCTGGACAATTCGGTACATCGCTGAGTATTGCTCAGTGGATAAGCATTGCTGGCATCGCATGCGGATTTGCTTTGATCGTCCAAGCCTATTTGCGAAAACCGAAAGAGAATCCTGTCCCGCATCCAGCGGTCTAGGTACCGTCGCTCAAGTCACAACGGACGAATGGGCGAGGAAATCCATCTTTGCTAACTGGCAATGATAGAGAACTGAACCACAGATTTAACCACAGAGACACCAAGACACAGAGATTTCAGGAATCTATTCTTTATCTCAACGCTTCGCTGTGGCTCTTTGACTTTGTGTGAAACATGGCACCTGAACACAAAGATCACGCCATATCCTGTGGCTCAGAACCCCACAATGCTCATGCCTCACACAGAGACACCAAGACACAGAGATTTTAAAAAATCTATTTTGATTTTGACTCTTCTCTGTGTCTCTGTGTCTCTGAGCCTCTGTGGTGAAAAATCGAGCCTGATATAGAAGGAAAGCTCGGGTTTGATCCTTCGTGCTCTCCGTGTTCTTCGTGGTGGATCAAACTTGGCGCCAAAGAAGGACTAACCACAGAGACACGGAGGCACAGAGGTTTTCAAGAATCCACTTTGATTTTGGCTCTTCTCTGTGTCTCTGAGCCTCTGTGGTTAAAAATCGAGCCTGATTTAGAGGAGTGCTCGGATTTGATCCTTCGTGCACTCCGTGTTCTTCGTGGTGGATCAATCTTGGCGCCAAAGAAGGACTAACCACAGAGACACGGAGGCACAGAGGTTTTTCAAGAATCCACTTTGATTTTGACTCTTCTCTGTGTCTCTGAGCCTCTGTGGTGAAAAATCGAGCCTGAAGGCAAAGATCACAACATGCACTTAAGTGTCGGTGTGTGATAGTGATCTATTTCATAAATGGTTTGCTGGTTCGCCATTCGATCATCAGTTGAACGTTGGCTTGATATTGCTTGTCTTCCGTGTTTCGACCTGCTTCGGGATGAGAGCCTATCGTTTCCAGGAGATAGACTGCTTCGCTTTCAGGCTCGGCAAGATCGTTCGTTTGCGACTGCCACTCCGCGAGCGCTTTCCGAAACTCGGCGAGTTTTTCTTTACCAGAAGAAGTCTGGGCGAGATTGTTGAGTTCGTATGGGTCAGCATGGGTATCGTAGAGTTCTTCTCGGGGACGCGAATTGGCGAGGATTAGCGATTGGTTTTGGTCAAGTTTGCCTTCCGCGAAAAGTCGACGCATCGCTTGAACGATCGGCTTGTTGTCTTTGTAATTGTTGGGTTGTAGATAAGGGCGATTAGGAAAACCGTTGTAGATATACTTCCAGCGATCGTCGCGGACGCTGCGAATCAGATCCACCGTTTCGTCGGCTCTATCCCGAGCGGCAAACACGAAGCGACGAGGGGTGTAATCGGATGCAAGGATGTTTTTGGACTGCATGGTCGCGGGTTTGTCGATGTTCGCGAGGGCCAAGGTGGTTGCAGCTAGATCGATATGTTCCACGAGGTCTTCGCGAACAGCATGGGATGCGATTCCCGGTCCGCTAATGATCAAAGGGACATGGGTGCCACCGTCATACAAGAATTGTTTGTTTCGAATGTGGCTGATTCCGTGGTCTGTCATAAAGAAGATAACGGTATTCTGCAGATCGCCGCTATCGATAAGCCGTTTGGTGATTCGACCTAGTTCCCAATCTGTATAGCGAACCGTATCCAAGTATTGAGCCCAGTCTTCCAAGATAACGGGATCTGCTGCAAGATAGGGAGGAATAGTGATGGATTGGCTGGACGTGGTGGAGCCAAGATCCTTGCGAACGCGGTCAGGCCAAGCTGTGCCGTTGCCGTTGCCTCGCAGTTTGCCTCCATTCAGTTGTATTTGAACAAAGAACGGTTTTTTGGCGGCTCGATTGGACCAATGCGTGTCGTCGTAGCAGGTCTTTTCGTCCCATTCAAAGTTGTAGTCGGTCTTTGCTACTTTGACTTTGGGAGAAGCGGCTAGTTCTGTTTGGTCCTTGAGAAAGGCCTCGAGGGTGAGATTGTTGGTGTGGTATCCATTGCTGCGCATCAGGGCTGGGACCAAGGGAGAATTGGGGGGCAATTCGATAGTGTGGCCGGGAACGCTTGAGCGATGGTTCTGTGCACCGATACTGGTTTGGTAACGTCCTGTAATCAATGCGGAGCGGCTGATGCTGCATATCGGTGCAGTTACGAAAGCGCGAGAGAATCGCGTACCGTTCTTGGCTAGCGCATCCACGTTGGGGGTTTCGATGGATTTTTGGCCATAGCAAGCAAAATCCGCCGACATGTCTTCGACAATAACCCAAAGAATGTTAGGACGGACGGGTTGCCGATCGTTGCTGGAAGAAAGGGAGGTGGATTGCCCAATGGACGTTCCGAAGGTCAACAGCCAGAAAAAGGTCGTTACCAAAATGTTGCGCTGAAAGTGTTTCATGTTCTGATACTTTCTTATCTGCTCTTTAGCAATCGTGGTTCGATACGTTCGGCAAAAGCCAAAGTAGAAGGCACATTCCATGTACTTGCTACCTTGAAGTTCGCCAAAAGCTCGAGGCGGAGGGGATAGCGGCTTTTGCTCGTTAGCTTTTCGCGGGTGAGTCGTTCAGTTTAAGGTTGCTTGCGCGTTGGGTGAATGCTATTGACCTGAAAAGGATGGATTGTATAAGGTCGATCGATAGAGCGTGGCTAAAAGCCTGACGCGTCGGAAAGGTACGCGCATGGCACGCCTGCCAAAACCTCTCATCATACTGCTGAATGGAACTACATAAATATGAGAATCCTCGAAGTGGTTTCAGCGCGAGGGGTGAACGGCGTTTCGAAGCACGCGGTTGATATCGGTTTGGGGTTACGAGATCGGGGGCATACCGTTTCGTATTTGGGGATTCCTGGTTCGTGGATACTGGAAACCACCCGTCAAATGGGGTTCCCCTCGTATAGTTCGGATATGAGTCGTTGGCCCGACCACGAATTGCGACGCGTTGCCGATATTATTAGAGAACATAAAGTGGACGTTGTTCATACACATATGAGCAAAGCCAATTTCTTTGGCGTATTGTTGCGTTGGTATGCGGGGGTTCCTTCGGTTGCAACGGCCCATAGCTGCCATTTGCAATTGCACTGGATTGCAAACAATTTTGTGATTGCGGTATCGGAAGCGACGCGTCGTTATCATCGCTTTGTGAACTTGGTTCCGAGCAGCCGCATTACCACGATCCACAATTCGATTCGAATTCCGGCTGATCAAACTTGCGAACAACGGAATGCGCGAAAGCTCGCGGTTCGGGCCGAGCTGCATTTATCTGCAACAGCCTTTGTAATGGGTATTGTTGGGAGGATATCGGAACAGAAGGGGCAATTGTTGATGGTGGAAGCCATGCCCAGTGTGATTGAGCGAGTACCGAATGCGCAGTTGGTGTTGATCGGCGGATTGGAGACGCCTAGTTATCTCGAGGAGATTCAACGCAAGATTGCAGAGTATGGGATCCAAGACCGCGTTCATGTGTTGGGACTGCGGTACGATGTTTTAGAACTGCTGTACGGGATGGATTTGTTGGTGCAGCCGTCGTTGTGGGAGAGCTTTCCGATTTCCATGTTGGAAGGGATGGCTGCAGGTGTGCCTATCGTAGCAACCGATGTAGGTGGCGTTAAAGAATGCATCGAGCACAATCGCTCAGGATGTCTTGTAACCAGCAAAGATAGTAATGCACTTGGCAACGCTATTGCTGAAATGGCGCATGACCCCGGCCGTTGTGAGCGTTATGCAAACGAGGCCAAAAAAGTGGTGGATTTCCGATTTTCCCCAGCCATGCAATGCGTCAAGCTGGAGGCGGTATTAAGTTCGGTGTGCAAGCCGAAGTCCCAGCGGGTCGCGGCCTAAGCTTCGCGCCTCGTTTTTTGTTCGATGGCCGTTCGACGTCTACAAGTACTTTGCAATCGGTCCGCCTCGTGCTGCTAACGCGTCAATCTTTGCCGTGACCTTCGGGTCTTCAAAGAGCGGCGGAGCATGATGTGGTTTCCTGGTTGCGTTGACCACCAAGGGGCCCGAGCAGCCCCAGTGTTTTTGAACCGTCGTTGCACCGATCCCATCGATGTCGGCTGCGGGGTTGCTGCGTGTAAACGTGACCCACAAAAAATTACCCAGCGATCGACTTGTGAACTCCGA
>CAIXME010000193.1 GCA_903920425.1 uncultured Pirellula sp.
CGATCTCGATCACGGTGCAAGGGATCGAGACCACTACGGCTTCGCAGGCGTATGTCGCTCAGCTAAGTCGCGATTTGGTTGGTAAGGATCCTGATCGAACGACGATGACGGCTTTTGCAACACAAATGGAGCAAATGCTGAACAGAATTGGACGAGAAACGAATGGATACTTTGATGAAGCGGACGTGCGGCAGAATCTGGTAGAGGACTTTACCAATAGTGATGCGTACCGACGCGACCGTCTCGCAGATATGTACCAGTCGATACTTGGTCGAGTTGCGACGACGGATGAGTTGACGGTTCGGTTGGCGGAGTTGGCTTCGGGAACAACGCTGGAAAGCATCCGTTTCAATCTGCTCGCGTCCGATGAGTTCTTTGCGCTCAAGATTGACGGAGGCTTTGCTAATTATGTCCGAGCTGTCTATCTGGATTTGCAGGATCGCGAACCGACAACCGCCGAGAGTGCGCGCTGGGTTGCAAGCTTGACCAGTGGGCAACGTCGAATCCTGTTTGTCACGGAAATTGGAAGCTGGGCGAATGTTGGAAATGACCAGCGCGATGCGATCGTAAGCCAATTGCTCCATCGCGATGCAACGCTCGAGGACAAATCGAGTTTTGACTACACAAGCCGTGAGTCATTGATCCACTCCGTCGTCGCTTCGGAGGAGTACTTCTTGCGTTCATCCACTCCGACGAGCATGTTGGATTCGTTGACGCACACCACCAACGACTATCCGTCCGTTGGCAAGCTAGGAGATATCAGCGGCGACAAGGCGGGGGGGACGTTGATTGCACCGCAGTACGTATTGGTTGCAGCCCACAGTGTCGTTGGAATTCCACCAGGGCAAATTACCTTTACCATTGGCGGGACCAAGTTCCACATTGCGGATGTGATTGTTCATCCGGACTTCGATGCCGAAATGCTTGGGACGGATTTTGGAAACGACATCGCCATTCTCAAACTGGATCAGCCAGTGACGAATGTTACGCCAAGTGTTCTATCAGGGAAATCTGCCCGTCTCGGTGAGCGGTACAACTTGGTCGGTTATGGCGAAGAAGGCGGAGCAGCGTATGGAACGAAGCGCGAAGGAGCATCGCCTGCGGTCAACGATGTCGGCTCAACAGTCTTCCGCTGGACCCACACGATCGAGTCGCAGAACAATAGTGATCCAGGAGATTCCGGCTCACCTTTGTTTGCAACCGTAAACGGTGTTGAGAAAGTGATTGGAATCGTCTCGGGTGGTACGTCGAGCTTCAATGGTGTTGGGGACACTTCAACCAATACACGAGTGGATGCCTACGTCGATTGGATTCGGACGACTGTGCCAGCCGTTCTGGTTGTAGACGAAGTCGATCCGCCGACAATCGCGTTGGAAGATACGGAGCTATTCGTAGACGAAAACGCAGTCTTGCAAGACATCCCGTTCGTTGCGTTTGCAGACGCCCCGATCGCATGGTCCATCGTAACCGATAAGCCGGAGTTGTTTACCGAGCTCACCATTGATTATGACGGCGAGAGCCGAGGCAATGTCCAGTTTCAGACAGCCACGAACAAGCGTGGCACAGCCAAGATTGAGATAACTGCCTTTGCGGGAGAGCTCAGCAAAACGGAAACGATCACGCTGACGATCGAGGAACGCAATGATCGCCCAACGATCGATACGGTCCCGATGCAAGTCATCGACGCGAAGTCCGCTTCTAAGACGATCCAGTTGGCAGGAATCTCGTCAGGAATCGGCGAGCTAGGCGATGTGCGATTAGCTCTGGCGGATACGGTTCCTGCGCAATTCGTGTCTGGCAGCGCGATCAATTATGTAGCCGGGTCTCAGACAGCTTCACTGACGTTCACACCTGGTGCAAACGCAACGGGTGAGGGGACGCTGGTCGTTGAAGTCCGCGATCCTGGCAGCGATGGCACTTACTATACAGAAGACGATGGGATTCAAAACCAATTGGTACGAGTTGTCATCAACAATGCTCCTACGTTAAATACCATTGGGAATGTCAAGGTCTTGCGAGCTGCAGGAGAGCAAACCATTGCGATCCAGGGTATCAGCAGCGGAGATGCGACCGCACAAGTGTTGAGTGTAACGGCGATCAGTAGCAATCTGGCAGTGGTAGGCAATCCAACGGTTGTTTATGATCCAAGTGTGGATGCAACGAGAGGATCGCTGAAGTTTACGCCGTTGTCGGTGGGAACGTCTGAGGTGTCCGTCACGGTTCGCGATGCAGGCCTCGATGGATTCATCGGCTCGGATGACGATCGTTTGGTAACGCGAACCTTCGCCGTAACCGTTGTAGAGACACTGTATCCGTGGCAGAACCCAGACGATCCGCTTGACGTCAATGACGACAATAGTGTTGGGGCAAACGACGTTCTCGTTTTGATCAACGCGATCAATCGGAACGAAGGTGGATTGTTGCCGGATCGCGGTGCTTCTGATCTTCCATACTACGATGTCGATGGAAATGGTGCTTTGGAGCCGTTGGATGTATTGATGGTCATTAACGCCATCAATCGCAATTCGCCAAGTGGCGAAGGCGAGTCCGAATCGTCCCAATCAGGTGCGGTGGAGTTGGATCTGCAGCTTTGGTCGAACATGGATTGGTTGGGGCTGGACGAGCAAGGTCTGGACAGATCGAAGCGCTCCAGAAGATAGAGCGTTTGCCTTTCCCCCATCGTTGAACATCCCCAGAGATTTTCGTACTCGTACTCGTACTCGTGCTCGTGCTCGTGCTCGTGCTCGATCGGACAGACAATCGAGTACGAGTACCATTTCATTGAGAACGAGTACGAAGTCGTTCAGGAAATGGGGGTGAAGACAAGGCCACCACAGGTGCATAGTTCCCGGAAAAATCGCACGAAACGTTACCGCTGGGTTTATCCCAGCGGAACGATAACTGGCAGCTACACGTTCTGATCCGCCGTTCCTTTCCCCAACGGTTTCATGCAATTGGAGGGTATCGTATCGTTAGCAAATTCAGCGACCCAGCTTGGCATCCATTTGATGTCATATGGATGCAAGCGAGACTTTGCAAGCCGATCGCGAAACAACTTAACGCTCATAAAACTCCCACCAAAGGAGAGCAGCCAGAATGTTCGCCGTATTGATGGAAACGTCGCGCACGCTATGGACCAGATTTGGGGGGAGTGATTCACGAAATGCAAATATCTGGCAAGAAGGGCGTTAGAGGCATACTGTCTCGGCATTTAACGTACCTCAGGTAAGTTAACTGTGTTTCCCCCGTAATGAGTGGTGCTATAATCCGCTTCTCAAGAAATGACTTTGGGGAGAATTAATAGTTATCCGCCTTGAGAATACCTGCTACATGACTGCTCTGCAGAATCAACCCTTCGAAATCATTTCATGCGTTGTCGCATTGCCACTTCGATTTGGTATGACAGTCGAGGACTCGCATTCACTGCTCGGCGCTCCACAGAACATCTCAACCATCTGGGACAAGACCGGGTTTTCGCATTCGTGGGATGTTCCCAACCTGAACATTGGCTTCTCGAACGAAAACGCACTTAAACATGTTGGCTTCGTTCCAGGAGGCTGTTCCGGTTCATTGAATGGCACATGCATTTGGACTCGAGAATCGTACGTTGATCCAAATCCAATCCTGCTTAGATTCGATCCGAATCCACGCGAATGTTATGGGGTTCTCGTTTATCTCGAAATCGGTATTACGACAACCGGCTTTCATGATGACGATCCCTCTGAACGCTCGCTTTGCATATTTACAAGTGGTGCCTATGATGATTTACGTCCCAAATCGCCTGCACTCGATCTAAGTCGCTGCGGGTACCTGCATTCCCGAAATGGAGGATAACCAAGCGATGAACACGAAGCCCTCGAACAGCCATTTTGACTTGCGTTGAGTCAACTGCTCGGGCTCGGTTCCGCCGCTCCGCGGAAAGCATGGCTCAATAAGTGGCAGGCGAAGATGCTTGATACACCTGCCATGCAAGTCGTTTTCACTCTCCCCTCTGAACTAACGCAGATCTGGCGCATGAAAAAACAAGTTGTTGCTGACGCGTTGTTCAGAGCGTCCAACGACTCGTTGCTTAAGCTCTTGGCAGATCCTCAGTTCCTCGGTGCACAGCCTGGCATACTGGCGGCCCTTCATACTTGGAGTCAAACAATGTCAGCTCATCCGCACTTCCATTACATCATAAATTCGGAGGGCTGGCTCCTGACGAAACGTTGGAGACACCCACACGAGAATGCCTTTTGCCTCGCCAAGTCTTGATGTGCATGTTTCGGGGCAAGTTCCTTGCCAAAATACGCAAGATGCTCACGTCGGACAAGATCGTGCTTCCAGAGGTGGGGACGCGCACAAAATGTTTGTCATTGCTCAATCAGCTGGGGTGATCACCGTGGAACGTAAAACTATCAGAACGCTATGAACATGCATGAGGCATCACGTCGTATCTTGCCAAATAGCTACGTGGTGGCCCTATCGGCAACCGACGGATCGTGAATTACTCCAAGGGTGAAGTGACGTTTCGTTATCTTGATTGTGAAAATCCGGCGAATCCCGAAACTAAAGAGATGACACTGTCAGTAGCCAAGTTTTTAGAACGATGGGCACAGCACATCCCACCGGCAACCATGCAAACCATACGTGTGTTCGGACTGTATGCTTCAGGGAATAGTAAACGACTCGAGCAAGCTCGATCGCAACTGGTGCAACCATCATTGGCCAAACAAGATCCACCGATAGAACCGACCACCCTGTAAGAAGATCAAAAGCAAAAGCGTTGTCCGATCTGCAGTGGAATGCTCGTGGCAACGCCATTGCAATTTGCAGAACCAGAGCGGCCATGGCATGTTTACCAAACACCCAGAGATCGTTCTCGAGAACGGAGCCCTCCGATGAATGAGGAGTAATCGGTTGCCCAATCGGTACGAGAAATACGTTTTAGAAGAAATGCAATGGACGCAGATCGGAGAAGGTACGTTCTTAAGAACAAAACAGCCATGGATGGGTTCGAAAAGTGATCTTCAAACGAC
>CAIXME010000194.1 GCA_903920425.1 uncultured Pirellula sp.
ACCATCACGAGACCGGCTGCGAATAAGCTCGCAAACGCGGGAAGCCAAGAAGCCAGCTTAGCCCGCCAAATCGAGAGTGCTATGGCGGCAGCAATCAATGCCACCGCGATACCTATTGGCAGGATGTAAATGCTGAACTTCGAGGCAAAGAATGTGATCATGCCCAACAGGACAAACACCGATACGATCAGTACGAGAAAAAGCCGTTGGTGCTTGCTTTTAATCTGATTATGGCTCGTGAACAGATTCGAGCGAAAGAAAGACCCGATGATGAGAGCGCCTACGACTAGCACGCCGGTAACCAAATTGGTATCTAAGACTTGCGAAGAGCTTCTCGAGAAAGAATTTGATAACTGCCCCAGCAATCCTAGACCGGCGATGCACATGCCACCAACCGCTCCTCGCTCCAAGAGGTTTTCTTGTGCCAATGCCCGAACAATGGAAACGGCTGCGAAGCCTGAACACACTAGCGCAATCATGAGAGGCGAGGTCCAGCCAAAAAACGGCGCAAAAATAGTCGCAGTGAACACGATGACGGCGATCCATCCATATCGTCTCCACCATTGGCGCGTCGCTTGCTGAAATTGTTCCGCTTGGAAGTCCGTCGACAATTGTCTCGAACTCGATGCTCGAATGTTCAACATTCCCATGACCGTTAAACCGATCATGAAAAAACAGAGTACCGGAAACGCAAGCACAAAGATTAGCTTCTTTCCGATTGAGATTGCCGCGAATGAAATGGGCGCTAGGCCAGAATCAAAATTTCGAGAGAGCAAATGAATGGGGGCAAACGATGCAGCAATACGAAGCCAATCCGTCCCTTTAGCGTTTACCATGTCCGTCGAGACCGATCGCGTTGCGTGACGTGGTTCTTGAACCGACTCTTCTATTCGCCGGCGAACTGCAGAACCGAATGCGTCGGCATCGGGACGCAACGGTTTGAGTGCCTCCATTATTTCGTTTGCATCGAACAAGTCCGCGTTTCTTTGTCGATTCATAGCATCACCGCCTTTGTCAATTCATTCCAAGTGGTCGCGTCATTCATGCGACGACGCAGTATCCTCCGAGCCTGATAAAGCCTTCCTTCGACCGTCTTTACCGACAGCGATAGCAACGCAGCCACATCGGCGACTGGGGTTTCGTCGAGGTAGTGCATCATGACCACCTCGCGATTTTTAGTTGGCAGTCGCTGGATCTCTGCCCTTAATCGCGCTAGGTGTTCCTCCAGCCGATCTGCTTCTGCGGTGGCCTCTACGCTGTCCATGGCAACATGATCTAGCGTGCCAGGTTCCGTAGTCGTCGCCAATCGCTCTCGTCGATAACGACTACGGGACCAGTTGCGAAATTTGTTTCTTGCGATACCACGCAGCCAACGACCAAAGACCTGCGGATCGGCGACATCTCCGCGACACGTTTGCATACTCAAATGTGCATCGGCCAAACTATCTTGAGCCAATTCCGCGGCATCCCCATGCGGCATTCCCCACGAGACGAGCAATCCCGTCAGAGGAAAGGCAAATCGGTCGATACTCTCTTGTAGGTCCAAATCGATTGCTCTCCCCGGTAATTTGCTGCAAAAACATACTCTACAAGGGAGTTACCCATATCCGATGAATCCCTCAAAAATCTCGTCCATTTTGGAAGGAATCTCTCCAAGGTACTTTGCTATCCCTATCCAGAGTAGGAACGCGTTCGGTGTGTCCGAGGGGAATTTACTGGGTTGTCCCAACTATTGAGATGACGAGCATACATTCATTTGCTGAGCAGAATGGAGTACACTCGTGACGCCAGTGGCGTTTAACGGCGAGGCGTAGCGTTGAGCCCATGGGGCAAACAAGGCTTTTTTGAGGT
>CAIXME010000195.1 GCA_903920425.1 uncultured Pirellula sp.
CTATTATCGCCATTTGTGCCGCGTCAATTTTGACGGCACCAATTTGGTTCAATTGACCCAGGGTGATGGAGACCATAGCTGCGAATTCTCTCCAACGCGGGAATACTTTATCGACAAGTACTCTCGCATCGATCTGCCCCCCGTTTTCGAACTGAGAAACAGCGCGTCGGGAGAGTTAGTGTTGGAACTAGAGGCATCCAGTGCGGCTTCTCTGGTAGCCTCCGGATGGCAAGCACCGGAACGGTTTGTCGCGAAAGGCAGAGACGGCACGACAGACATCTACGGAATCATCATTCGCCCGTTTCCGTTCGATCCGTCTTTAAAGTACCCAATCGTCGAAGCGATCTATGCTGGTCCACAAGACTCGTTTGTCCCCAAATCGTTTTCGCCGCAAACCGAACTTACCGAACTCGCCGACAAAGGATTTATCGTCGTCAAGATGGACGGCATGGGGACATCCAACCGGAGCAAGGCATTTCATGATGTCTCGTACAAGAACCTCTCCGATGGTGGCTTTCCAGATAGAAAACTTTGGATCACGGCCGCCGCGAAAAAGTACCCTCAAATGGATACGAGCCGAATCGGGATCTTCGGTGGATCTGCCGGCGGACAAAACGCGCTCGCCGCGCTCCTCTTCTTCGGCGACTTTTACCACGCAGCTGTGGCCGACTGCGGATGCCACGACAATCGAATGGATAAAGTCTGGTGGAACGAACTCTATATGGGATGGCCAATTGGCCCTCATTACGAATCCAATTCCAATGTGACCAACGCCCATCGATTGACGGGCAAACTGTACCTTATGGTTGGTGAACTAGACAACAATGTGGATCCGTCTTCCACCATGCAAGTTGTTAACGCTCTCATCAAGGCAGACAAAAACTTTGACCTCCTAGTTACGCCTAGCGGCGGGCACGGATCCGGTTCCTCCCCTTACGGAAAGCGCCGCAGAGACGAGTTCTTCCTACAGCATTTGGGCTCCCCAAAGCCGTAGGCAGCCAACTGTCATATTGCACGTAGAAAAGATCAGGGAACGCCCTCCTGATCTTAGGAGCGAGAATCCTGAATCGTTAGGATATGCTACGATGAAACCGGAGTCCGCACGCACACAAGCATAGAAATCGAAAAGCAATGGATCGCGAAAAGTACCAAGAATTGGTTTCTACCTTTTTCGAATGGAACCAACCGGCAATATCCCAGATCTTTGCGGAACTGCTTTCTGCAGTAGCGGCCGAAGAGTCCTCCACCCCGTCTAGCTTCATGAGCCAAAATTACGAAACGGCTCGAGCTAATCCCGAAATCCATGTTCTGCCGGGTAACCTCAAGGATGCGCGCGATGCCGTGTTTCCTTATTTTTGGGGTACCGACAGCTGGAACAACCCTCTGCACCTGGAGAATGTTCGCGGGCCTGCCAATCAAGCGTCATTAATCGGTGCCATGGCATGCATGCTAAAAAACCCCAACCTGTGTACGGACCGGTACAGCCAGCGATCGAACGAACTCGAGGTAAAGGCAATCACCACGCTTGCTAACCTCATCTTTTATCATATCGACGACCCATGGGGCGTTTTTACGATTGGGGGTACCATCTCCAATCTATACGGCGCAAAAATCGGTTTAGAACGCGTGCTTCCCGGCGCGATGAGGTCGGGCATCATGGGAAATAAAGTCGTCGGGATCTGCTCCAAAGCCGGCCACTATTCGAACCAAACCGTTGCCGGCTGGCTGGGAATCGGCACATCGAATTTGATCGAAATCCCCACCGATGAAAACCTGGCAATGCGACTCGATCTACTTGAATCCAAACTGGATGAACTATATCGCGATCAAGTCAAAGTGGCGTACGTGTGCGCGACGTTTGGCACCACCGATGGATTCGGGATCGATGATATTGAATCCATGCGGTACGTGCTTGAGACAAAATCCAAAGAGTTCGGCGTTCCCATGCCTCAATTGCACGCTGACGCTGCTGTAGGCTGGGCGCTGTCGATGCTGACCGACTATGACACGCAAAAGAACTCACTACGAATGGAAAACCCATTGCTTGACATCATCAAGCGAGTTCAAACCAAAAATCGAGGCTTGCGATTTGCCGACAGCGTGACAATCGATTTCCACAAAATGGGTAGAGGCCATTACCCGTCTAGTGCCTTCATCGTAAATCGACGCGAGGATCTCAAGTTCCTCTCGCGCACAGTCTCTGATACGCCCTATTTTTCCGATGCCGATGCAAGTCGAGACCCAGCATTGTTCACGCTGGAATGTTCACGGCCGGGAATCGGTCCGTATTGCGTCATCGCATCGCTCAACGGTATCGGCCTGACGGGCTGGCAAATGCTTTTGGCCCGTTCGCTCGAACTAGCACAGCGTCTCAAGGACAAACTCTCCTCGATCGAGCATTGCAAAGTGCTCAACGCTGGCACTTGTGGAGCGTCAGTAAACTGGTGGGTACTTCCCAAAGGTAGAAATGCAGAAGACATCTACCAAAGGCTTGTGCGCAATGAACTCACCCCAGAACAACTTGCCCGATACCTACCTGAAGTCCGCCAACTGTTCGACAAACGAACCAAGATGATGGATCCAGCGTTGGATGCGAGGCTGGGATTCACGACCAGTTTTGGATACTGCCCCCATGGCATTGACATTCCAGCCTGGAAAGCCGTGTTCTTTAATCCCAAAACCGACGAGTCCATTGTGGATCGCATTGCGTTAAGCATCGCAGAGCTGTGATCCAAACTGTTCAGACATTTGAACAGCGAAGAGGCCAGTACACCCAGCCGCCCGTCGGGTTTCCATTAAGAACCCGATCGGGACAAATTACCGTCAATACATAACGTTGTTTGGCAACGATTACTTCTTGTCAATCAATTCCTTGACCAACTTCTTTAGTTCGCTGATCTCACCCTTGAGTTCATCGATTTCCTTCTTGAGTTCATTAGAGCTCGATTTAGCTTCAAATGAAAACCCTTGCTTGATCATTTCCTGGGGAATCACTTTGAATCCTTGCACACTCTTCAGTAAATCGGTGTCGACAACGAATCCGCCTTCGGGCAGTGTCAATCGGATATCATCCATTTCGACATCTGCTGACTTCATTTTGGTAGGTTTCACTTCCACCTTGACCGTCTTTTCGTCGCGGGACAACTCTACCGATACGTCCTTGTCATTCTTCCCAGCTTCTTGAACAGCACTCATCAACTCGGAGACGTCGGCAACCGCTTTGGCGTTAACGGTAACGACTACGTCACCCTTCTTGATTCCGGCCTTTTCTGCGGGCGAACCTTCCATAACCGACTCGATACGCAATCCCTTTATGTTCTCGGTAGCTACCTCGCCATCCTCATCGCTTAATTGCTGTAGAGCAATTCCGATCCGGAAGCTCTCGCTGTCATTGCTGGCGGGACGCATTACGCGTGCTTTAAAGAGACGGCTCAGTGCAGGGAGTTCGCTACTACCATTCAAATGGATTTCCTTAGGAGCGTCAGAGCCTCCGACAACCGTTACCGTGACGTCCTCGGACTTTCCGTTCTCTTGCTTGCTCGCATCCGCCTTGAATTCTTTCACGACGACTTGATTGGCAACCTTAGGCTTCGAAGCCTTGGCAGCTTCGACCTTAACCATCCCAGCTTCGATCTTCTCGAGAATCTTCTTCTTGAGTTCATCCGATACGTTCGCTTTATCAAGTTCCTTGGAAACTTGATCGCGAACGGATGATCCATACTCACCATCCTTATGAACAATCACAACTTGCGTCTTTTTGGTGGTCTCTGGCGGATCGGCGGCAATCACGAAATTGGATCCGGAAACCAACGTCGAACATCCAACCAACCCAAGCAATCTAAAACTCTTTTTCATTTTCATCTTCCTTATTGTTTTCAAACCCAAACCCATTATCGTTTTCGAAGCAACCAGATTGCTTTCCGTGTTTCATGCTACCGCTAGCGTCTGTCGATCCTACAGCCTGGCCAAAGCGAATTCCGTACGGGCTATAACCCATACGGCTTAAGACCGACATGCTTTACGGGAACCACTAATTGTCGCCCGTCGTTCAATCTCCCCGTGTAATATTCTGGACGAACATCCAATTCGAAGCCTTTTTTTCGAAGACGTTCGTTTTCTCGCGAGATCATCAACTGATCCTTAGCCATCATCAACGGCAATTCGTCTTGCTCGTAGATTGGAATTTCCGTCTGTTCTGAATTAGGGCCAGTCACAACCATCTTCATCGCGGCGTGCTCGCTATAGTTGTCATACGATGGGCTGCGTTGTGGATTGTTTTTGGCAATCGGGGAGAATGTAGGTGGCTCAACAGCCCCATCAACCGATGGAACACCTCGCAACCAAGAGCCGCCGTAAAAACCTATGGCCAGCAACAAGCTTGCAGCCAACGCAGGCAACCAAACGCGCGTCGTACGGAAACTGTCGACGGCTTTCGATACCGCGATGTCGTTTGTATGAGCAGACAAATCGGCGACGGGACTCATTGACGAAACGGCCATCGAAACTGGGGAGTTCACGACCGGAACATCCTTTTTGTTTTGTACGTAATGCTTCATGCTCTTGGTCCACTGCTGTTCCTCTAGCAACGACAAGGCTAGAACTCGCCACCCGCCAGGAACCTGGTCCAATTCGCTCAACATCTTTGCACGTTGCTCGGGCGTGCATTCACCATCCACGAGAGATTGCATTTCGATTTGATCAAGCATCATTTTACTATTCCTTTTCCGTAACCTTTGCTCGCAACGCTTTGCGTGCTTTCAGTAGTCGGTACTCCACGGTTTTGATCGATATGCCAAGATGATCCGCTAGGTCTTGATAGCCCCAGCCTTCGGTGTATTTGAGCAACAGAATCTGGCGATCCTGCGGATCCAACTGCTCCAATACCTGCGATACTTGGGAGTTCTGCTCCGATCGCATCAACCACTCCCCTGGCGCGGGATCAGGCGATTGGTCGACCGCCTTTCCAGCGTCGATAGCCCCTTGAACCAACCGCCGGCGCCGTCCTGTCGCACGATGGTGGTTGATGACCTTTCGCAACGCAATCCGATACAACCAAGGCGCCACTTTAGTCGGATCCGTGGGACGGCTCGTCTGTTGTATCGCGGCCAAAACCACTTCCTGAAGTACATCCTCTGCGGCTTGCCAATCCGCTAGCCGTGAGTGAATTACCGTTTGCAGCCAACGCCGGTTGGCTTCCAGGGCTTCCCCCCAGTCAATCGCTGCCAACTGTGGGCTGTTCATAGGAAAAATCAGGGTTGCAGAGGTCATAATGAATCAAAGTCGCACCTCAAACACAATCCCCTGATCCTAAGCGAAAAAAATCAAAAATCCCGCTTTAAGCTTGAAAATCAAAGGTTGGCACTCCGTTTCGAAGCGCCCAAACGGCAGCCTCGGTACGATCGTTCGATTTGAGCTTTCGCAAGATGTTTTGCACATGCTCTTTGACCGTCTCCAAACTGATCCCCAACGCCGAACTGATCTCGCGATTGCTCAATCCTAACGACAGATGGGTCAAGATTTGCAACTCGCGTTTTGTAAACGGTTCCGTGGCAGACGAGGTCGGATGAACCGTATCGATGAGAAACTTGGAAGCCTTTAACAGAATCGACTCCGGAGGAGCTACTCCCATCGCCGCCGACGCGACCGATCGTACAAACTTCTTTGGCTCTCCATTTTTCAGCACAAAATCATAAAACTGATGTGAAGCCGCCCGGGCGACATACGTTGGGTTCGAATGAAACGTGTACACCAAAACCTTGAGATCCGGACGTAGAGACTTAAGCTCAGGGGCTTTGTCAAGAAGTTCTGCGTCATCGAATCTAAGCTCAGAAATCACCAAATCAAACGAACTGCTCGCCAACTCAGAAACCATATCCTTATAAGTTGACGCTTGAAAACTGACCGAATAGCCGTGCGTCTCCAGTGTTTTTGATATCCCCAAACAGGAGACAGGGCTATTGTCCGCACAAAGGATTCGCATCGATCCTCCTAACCACTGACAGAACTACAAATCGTCTTCAGACTAAATCGCGTCCATTACTCAACAGTACTCGACAATATAGCGGAAATTGGTAATCGCCAAGATGACTACGCAACTTCATTTACAGTTCTATCCAATTAACAATCTCACAACTACTCATAAAGAGGGGGAGGCAAGTGAAGGATTGTAGTTTCCGAAGGGTGCGGTCCCTTGCTCGACAATCTCCATTGCATCAACGCATTATCTTCATATTCCATCTCAGTTTTGAGTTTTATTCAGCAGGATGCTTGCGAGCCATTTCATTGAAAAGCTCGTACCGCGCTCGCATTTCCACGACACTATCACCACCAAACTTGTCGACCAATGCGCTCGCAATCTCGAATGCGACGACATGCTCGACAATGATCGCTGCCGCAGAAATAGCGCACACGTCACTCCGTTCATAACTTGCTCGATGCGCTTGTTTGTCGGCCATCCGGATGGAATCCAACGGCTTTCGAAGGGTGCTGATCGGTTTTTTTGCAGCCCGAAGGATAAGCGGCTGGCCATTGGTCATCCCCCCCTCAAGCCCACCCGCGTTATTGCTGGGTCGCGTGTAACCTAGATTGGGCAAGTGGCTTTGCGTTGGATCAAAATGAATGGGGTCGTGGACCTGGGACCCTCGCGTTCGCGCGGACTCAAACCCCATCCCGATCTCAACCCCCTTGATCGCTTGCACGGCCATGACTGCTTGAGCCAGCTTGCCATCGAGCTTCCGATCCCATTGCGCGTGCGTGCCGAGCCCAAACGGCAGCCCATCGACACGCACTTCGATGATTCCACCCAAGGTATCTCCCTCGTCTGCCATGCGGTCTATGTACTGTTCGGCTTGCCCGTCTTTAGTTGGATCGATCGAGTATATGGAACTGGCATCGCGAATTCGCCGCAAATCCGCAATCGATCGGATCGCCGGATCTCCACGCCCAATAGGCATTTCACCCAACTCCAAAACGTACGCAATCGTTTCGATGCCAAACTGGGCTAGCAACTGCCGAGCAAGCGCCCCGGCTGCAACCCTGGCTGCC
Organism: uncultured Pirellula sp.; assembly: GCA_903920425.1. Classification (GTDB taxonomy): domain Bacteria; phylum Planctomycetota; class Planctomycetia; order Pirellulales; family Pirellulaceae; genus JBKCUI01. Next base: position 7,045 of record CAIXME010000195.1, read on the forward strand.
GTTTCACGCGCACTCGAACGCTCCAATACTCCGCGGATGGAACCTAGATACTTGATGGCACCGGTCAAGTCTGCGTGGCCGGGCCTCGGACGCTCAAGCTCCTTGAGCCGCTCTAGTTTGTAATCGTTGTTCGCGACTTGCAAAGTGATCGGCGAACCGAGCGTGGTCGACTGCCAAACGCCAGTCAGGATATCTACCGTGTCTTGCTCGAGCTTTTGCCTACCACCACGCCCGTACCCTCCCTGCCGCAGACGAAGCTCGCGATTGATCATCTCCTCATCGATAGACAATCCTGCTGGAAAGCCGTCTATTAACGCTAGCAGGGCTTTTCCGTGCGATTCTCCAGCAGTCCAATAACGTAACATGGGTCGGGTCGAATTCCGTTCAGAGGTTTTCTAGTAAAAGTCTTATTCTAGTTGACCTCTTGCCTTAGCCAAGCCGCAATCGACCACCTCAACCACTCTTGCTCCAACAACAAAGCGGAAATGTCCAACCCCAGTATTCCTATCGCCACACCTTCGCATCAAATCGGCTACTGCACCAACGTTCATGCTGGCAGAGATCTTGCATCGGTCATTCAAAACATCCATCGATATTGCCACCCCATCCGCGAACGCGTCCACCCGGATACAGAACTTGGGATCGGGCTTTGGTTTTCCGAGGACTCGGCTCGACAAGCACTAGAATCCGATCACCTTGCTCCCCTCCGAGATCTGTTGCAAGCGTGCAAACTAATCCCATTTACCCTCAACGGATTCCCTCAAGGAGATTTCCACAGCCAGATCGTCAAGCACCGAGTCTATGAACCAACATGGTGGACCACGCAACGCCGCGACTACACTCTCTCGCTCGTCGAGCTCTTGGACCAGATTCTTCCACCTGGACTTGTTGGATCCATTTCGACATTGCCTATCTCATGGGGAGAACCAAGGCCAACTCACGAACAGCTCACAACTGCTGCATCGCACATTGTTGAGATTGCTCAATCATTGCATCAACGCTTTGAAAAAACAGGACGCATGATCACCGTCGCGATCGAACCTGAACCAGGTTGCTACCTAACTGATTCTGACTCGTTTCGCGCGTTTTACTCGCAGTACCTCTCAGCACCGTTTCTATCGGAATCAGATGCGGATACAGTCCGAAAATACATCTCGCTTTGCCACGATGTCTGTCATGCCGCGGTCATGTTCGAGGATCAAACAATCGAACTAACGAAACTCGCGCACGAAGGTATCTCTATCGGCAAAACACAAGTTTCCTCAGCCATCGAAGTGGACTGGGACAAACTCTCGCTCAGCGATAAATCACTTGCGTTGGAACAACTCAGCAGCTTCGCAGAAGATCGTTACTTGCACCAAACGGTTTGCAAATCCGCACAG
>CAIXME010000196.1 GCA_903920425.1 uncultured Pirellula sp.
ATCATGGTTGTCCAAACGAACTGACCGACCGTTTCGATGGTTGCAGATCCCAGAGACAACATCGTCTCCCATCTAGACCACACCCCCATCAAAAGCATTCCACCCACCAAGCCGATCTTAATCAAGCCGAAACCTAACCTCGATGCATTGACGATCGTAAAGAGCCGCGAAAAGCCAGAAATAGGATTGATCCTAGAAAGATCGAAACCCAACTTGTCCGGTAACCACAACGGCCCGACCTGGGCAAAATGTACGACGAGCGAAGTCACCAGCACCCCACCCATCAATGGCAACATCGCGAGACTGCCTCGTGCGACCATGCGGGTAAAGTCGACCACAGCCGTACGTGCGTCGATATGCATCTCGATCGGTTTGGTAATCTCTTCGGTAACGATCGTCGACATCGCACGAAATAGCTCCGGGCCGGTGAAATCAAGCAACATCACTCCTGCCAACAGCAGCGCCGCAGAAGAGAGATCTTGACTGCGTGCAACGTTCCCTTCCTCGCGGGCTTTTTGCCTGCGATAGTCGGTTGCCTCATGTTTCTTTTCACCAGAACTATCCGCCACGGCGTACCTCGTTGGTTACGTTCGTGGAAAGCGGATCTCCATTCTCAACACCAACAAAGAAACTCGTGGTGCGCTCGACCCATTCGACCAATTCGTTTTGAAACACCCATCCAATGCTGGCGATCGACAACGCCAATACCAAGATCATGATGGTGACGTTCAAACTGAATCCAATCGCCATGATATTCAACTGTGGCAACGTACGTCCGATCAGCGCCGTCACGAAATTGGCTAGCAACAACGCGATTGCTGGCGGTGCTGCCGCTCTCATGCCAACCGAAACGCTGTGCCCAAGCAACTCATGCAAATGCAACAACCAATGCTCCTCGGCCAACACCCCACCCGCTGGATAAACGTTGAAACTATCCAGGCATGCACCCAAAACGACGCGATGCCCACCCAGCGTTAAAAAGAGCGCCATCGCAAACCACGAAAACAGCTGACTCACCACCGTTACTGTTTCCTGCGTCGTCGGATCCGCAGCTTGGGCAACATCCATACTGGCCAACGAGCTGATAACCTGCCCACCAATCTGAAGACTGGTAATGATCATCATGACGGCTGTTCCAAAGAGCACCCCTAACAGCAACTCTTTAGTCAGTCCGATCACCATGCCCGCCAAATGCGGTGGAAGCGACGTGGAATTCTCCATCACCAAAGGGGTCACCACCACGGCGATGGTCAAAGCCAATATCACCTTGACCCGATTCGGAATGGACGATCCCTGCAACGGAGGCATCATCGACAGCAGTGGACCGATACGGCTTAATACACAAAGAAAGGTCCACATAGGACCATACAGCATCGAAGCGATCGCGTCTCCCCCTGTCATCCTAATGACTCCTCATCATCGTTGTGACATGTGAAGTGGGATATCCCGCAACAAGTTGCGTGTATAGTCCATCATGCGATCGGTCAGCCACGGCAAACAAATGACAATCGCCAAGGTCATCGCTACCAACTTTGGCACCGTACTGACTGTCTGATCTTGAATCTGCGTCAACGCCTGAATCAATCCGATCGCTAGCCCCACCAGCATCCCTATGACGAGCAAGGGTGAGCCGACGATGAGAGACATGAAAATTGCGTCTCGCACTAAATCAATTGCTTCGTTTGCATCCATCGGCTTTTCTATCGTTTCTCAGACAAGATCAAAAGGGAAAAGGCACAACGCTACGTAAACGTACCGAAGCTAGCCAGGAGCATCTCGACAACCAATCGCCAACCATCAACCAATACGAACAGTAGCAATTTAAACGGCATGGAGATCATGGCTGGCGGCAACATCATCATCCCCATCGAGACGGTTACCGAAGCGATAACGATATCGAGGATGAGGAACGGCAGGTATATCTTGAATCCCATCAAAAATGCGGTCTTGAGCTCGCTGAGCATGTACGCAGGCAGCAGCACTTGTAGAGGAACCTCGTCGAAGTTGCTCGGGCCAGGGCTTCCGGGCGCATAGCGACTGTAGAACATGAATACATCATCTTCGTTCTGAGCCATCAAAATCTGTCGAGCCATAAACTCACGTATCGGCTCCACACCTCGATCCCACGCCTCCGTCGCAGTCATCTGACTCCCCTCTTGCGTGTAAGGCTCGATGGACTCGTTGTAGACTTTCGTCCAAACCGGACTCATGACAAAGACTGTGATAAACAGGGAGATGGAGGTTATCACTTG
>CAIXME010000197.1 GCA_903920425.1 uncultured Pirellula sp.
CGCAACGATTGTGCGCTACCATGAAACACTTGAGCTAATCTTGCAGCCCGTCAATCAATCGGAAACGCAAATCATTTAATGCCCGAGTTTCCATGGACGTACTTGGATGACCAAATTCCAGCCGTGCGATATCGATGGACAGGATGAGGATGAGGTTGCCCCCACGCTACGGACTGCTTCCGTTCAACTAATTACGATAGAAATCCAGCCAATTGACTGTGATGGATCTCGGATTCCCATCAAAGAACATCTTGGGCAGTCGCATTTCAAAGTAGCCGTCTCGCAACGGGATTGTTTTGGTTGGTTTGCCGTCTCGGTCCAAAATCCGAACATCCATCCAGAATGGGCTCTTCTGATTCAATGGCGTATCCTCTTTGCCATCCTTCCATAACCGCACATCTCCGGTATGGCTCGAAACGGTAGCTTCTATTTTGTGAAGCTCCGTCGACAGCTTGAGCTTCTCAAGACCTGATAATTGCAACTGGATCGTTACCTTCTCAGGCCAATGCTCATGCTCTCGCTCGATGGTCGCGTTACTGATACCAAGTGGGCTGCGAAAAAGGAACGTTACGTTATCTTTCTCGCATTTGACATCCACACGATCGTTCGTCCTGCCAGTGGCAATTTTGAAAGTGGGTTGGCCATTGTCAAATTCTGGGCCAAAAACCACAAGGACCAGTCCGAATAGGACGGATAGTTTCATCATGCCATGTTATCCTTTTTTGACTTGGCGGAATGTCAAGTTGATCCGCTCCCCAACATGGAGCTTAGTTTTCGGAACCTCATGTTGCCAGAAGTTTTGCATAGAACCAGCCATGATGATGAGAGTTCCGTGTCCCGCGAGAAAAGTTTGGGTTTCTCGCGTCACGTTATGTCGAATTCGAAATTTTCTAGTTGCCCCGAGTGATAGCGAGCCGATCACGTTCTCTAATTCCGGCTCGTCATCTGCATGCCACCCCATGCTATCGGAACCCGATCGATAGCGGTTCACCAGGCAGTAATTGTACTGTCCCATAACCGATTCAATCTTCATTTTGATTTCGAGCAAAACAGGCAACCACGGGAGTGCAACATTATCGACACCTGAATATCGGTACGAGATACCGGTGTCTCCATAAGAAGCGATCAATCGCGGCTGCATGTGCCCAAAAATCCCAGGCTTTTGTTCCCAAGCACATTGATCCATAAGCTCGCTAAAATAACGACTTGCGATCTCGCCAGAAAGAAATGCATCGTCGTACAGCAGAATTCCGCCGTCCTGCAATTCGATTGTTTTCATTAAAGAGGCGATTGGGAAGAAGAAGGACGCGAACAGAAAAGAAATGAGCGGTTTACCGATCAGCATGACCGCATGCCCAATGGTTCATTTAACTCTAAGCTACATTCCACAACTAGTCCAAGCCTCTTCGATATCAATTAACCATTGAACTATTCCAGCGGGACGGTCACACCGACCGAGCGAAACTCCATTTGCATAATGGTCCCAATGCTCATATCGTCCCGGCCCCAACCCATCGCCCAATTTCGAATGGGCGCAATCCAATTGGTAAAGGCACACACACGCAATGCTATTGCTTTCTATTGAGCGGAGCCCCTTTTCGATGCAACAGCATCCCGAGATTCTTAACATTTTTCACAAATGTACGTAACAGTTTCCACACCCCGTGGCATCTGATTCCGGTGTGCGCTGCGATGATGCTCCGTTTCTTAGCAATACACTCTTGATAAGCACTTGATTAAATCTCCATGACCATAGGAATTTCCCCGATGCTGTTTTGTGATTCAACGCGCCGAGAAATGGCCGGGTGACGAGGGCGGTTGCGTAGCGGCAGGGTTTGGGGGCAGGACGAATTGGGATTGCAGGATAGGGATTGGTTTTATGGAACATGATCATGGCGTTGGCTCATTCGACGCAAAGCCTTTAGTTGGCATTGGAAAGATTCGGCTAGGTGATACTGACTCCACTATCCGGACGCTGTTGGTCCAGGACAAGCTTTCATTTAACGAGCATCGCGATCCATTCTGCTGGCAGCTAGATACGCCGACGTGCCGATTGTCGTTTATAAACGCTCCCGGTAAACGTCTCGTTCAAATCCTCTCTTCAAGCCAAGCTCTGCAGCTTCAGAATACAAGCCTTGTTGGCATGGAATTGGCCGAAGCGTTGACTGCACTTCATGTGACAAGCTTCGACGACACCGTTTGGTCAACCGGCAACGTGTTAGATGATTTCGTCAAAGGCAGTCCCTTTGTCGAGCCAGACAACCTCATCTATCCGTCCAATGCGAATCTACTCAACGCAGGGACCCTTTGGATCAAAAGCCTCGGATTGGGGCTAACCTTTGCCCAGGCGAAAGTGGGTGCAATCACTCTGCGAGACATCGCCTACGTGCCACGGATCGGCCATGGCCCGCTCGAACAACACACACTCGATGCCGCCAACGATCCTGTTCTTCTTAAAACGCTTCTAGAAACAACGGCTAAATCCGCCGCACGTGCCGAGTACGCGCTTCGTGTCTATCGCACGATACTAGCTCTCGTCTTGTTTAGCACCGGTGTTATTCTTTGCTGGGTATTTTATACCATGGCAAACGATTACCGATCCTGGCTCAATGCAACACAAGTCACTGGAAAAATCGTTGCATTAAAGCCCGACGGTCTTTTTCCAGATGAAGTCGTCGTTGAGTATCTGTTGCCAAACGAACAGAGCGTACAAGTTTCGATTCCATGCCAATACTCAACCGCTCGCGCAGTAGGCAAAGAAGTGGAATTGGTATACCGCGAGTCCAATCCCTCGCTGGCAATGACACGGTTGCAGTCTCGAGATAACTTTTCTAGCCTATCGATGAACTGGCTCATCTACACCATTCCGCTCTTCTCGCTTGCATTGCTTCTGCTGTTTCCCAAATTCCGTCGTCGATGGTAAAAATCATGAGCCCTTCCCAATGCTTTTTTGCTCGATTGGCACTCCGTGCATTCCAACTGTTTTCGTTGCTGTTCGTATTGTCGGGAATCGCAAGTTTCAACGCGTTAGTCGTTGCGCTCGAGTCCGCAGCCCAAGGCGCAATCTCGATCCCAGATCTATGCTGGAAAATTCTGCCCGTCACCGCACCTTTGATTCCTGGGCTCATCGCTATCGCCATTGCGCAATTCATCATTCGCAACATAAGGCCTACCGCAAGCGATCCCAATCAGCCATGGTTGGCGAAACCCATGTGGGCCTCACAGCATATTCGGCTAAGCAATGTCGGATTGATATGGACAATTGCTCTCGCCACACTTGCCTACGTTACTGTCGCAGTGCCAATGGCTATCGCCACACAAAAGACAGCCATCATGGTCGCGATCGGAGTGATCGGACTGGTACTATTCGGGATATCCCTTTCGTCTTACCGAAATCGCAAATGGAACACAGCGGAATTGCGAATGGCTACGTTGCCAGGAGTGATTGGCGGCTCCTTTTCTGGGGTCGCTATCCTTCAAGAGTCCTTTCCTCCAGGTACCGCTTTTGACGTATGCTTGAAATGCCAACAAACCAAATCGCATCGCTCCACCGACGGAAACGGCAGCACGTCGTCCACAACGGAGACGGTATGGAGTTCGTCGTTATCGATCGACAAACCATTGCAACCCGACGGACCGAATCGCACCCTCATACCATTTAGCTTTGCGATTCCGTTTGAATGCGAACAAACGAGTATGTCCAGTCTCAGCTCTTCGATCCTCACGAAATGGAACCTGGTTGTTAACGAGAAAAACAAAGTAGGCTTTGGGGGAGCCGTATTCGAAATACCAGTGTTTCGAACCCCTGATAGCTCCCCAACTTTTGAGCTGGATGAAGCTCTCATAGAACCCTTTGAACAACAAGCTGACCTGGAGTCGGTTCTAACACGTGTTCAAATGAAGAGAGAGGATCTACCTAATGGAAGCAAACGTTATAGCTTCTCAAATCAGGATGGACGCCTGGTCGCAGCCATTTTGCTCATGTCGATCGTTTGCATCGCCATTCTATTCGCTTGCTTCCGATATGTTCCAAATGTCTACGGCGCCGCTTTTGCGTCGCTCTTTCCTGGCGTATTTCTCTTTGCCGGTTTGTACACGCTCCTCGATACGGTGCTTTGGGGGAGTTCGATCGAGATCAACCAGTCGGAGTTGCGATGCGAAAGCGGCTGGCTAGGCTTTCGCAAACGTCTTGTTGCGAACAAGCTCGACGAGCCGGTCTTCCTAAGCGAGGTCGATTTCCGTAAACAGAACGGCGAATGGTACCGAGTTGAACTCTATTTACCTTCAACCACTCGCGATGGAGTCACCAGCAGCGGTTCCAGCTTGACGCTAGTAAAAAAGCTGGACGGTAAAGGCGAAGCAAACGCGATTGTAAAATGGTTGCAAAGCGTGGCTGCGATCTAAGTGAGGATCGCTTTGACTCGACGCACACTCGAAGCAAGCTATGGGATATAATCCATTTTCCGTCGTCTTTGAAAACCGGGGACATTATCCATCTAAAACGCAGATAGCCCAAAAATGGATGTCCTGTCGTAGATCGTCGAGCTGCATGTTTGCTTTGCCGAGTGAAAGTGCAGCTGCAGTAGATCTAAAATTTCGTTGTTGGCCTACATGAACGCGATCAATCCATACCAATCCAGTAGCAGCGCGGTTAAGACCACCCAAGGCTCGTTCCAGCCGCAGCGGATTGCAACTTTTCTGGGCATTCAGTTCCTGGCGTTTTTTCCAATATTGCTCGCATCGCATCTATTCCTCTTCTTATGCGTCGTTTCATATCAAATAGGCTGGGGGCAAGCAATTGAATATCTTTATGAGACCCCTACAGCGCTCCCAATGATGGCAGGTTTTGACATTGGACTTTGGCTACCGCATGCTTTGCTGGCTGCTATTAGTCGATGGGTTCGCGGTGCAGGTCCCATGTGGAACGGAATTGCGGGCGCATTTTCGATTGCGATCTGCATGGCAGCATGTACCATGGCCCAACACTTTTGGCACCTACCGTGGGCGGAACAAGAATACATCGTTATACCTCTGTGTATTATTCCGTCACTCGTCGCCGTATTCGTTCTCGGTTATATAAGGCCATTGGCAACAATGGGCCTTGAATAAGCCACACAACCTCCACGAACAAGCTAGATTGCGGGCGGAATGGTGGAGCCTGCCGAGAACGTTGGTCGCGCACATTATGGTGATTTGAGTCCGACCGTGTTCAACGCATAAACCTGATAGCGGTACACTCGACCGGCTTCTGCTGTTGTATCTACAAAACGCATCGTAACGAGTGGTTGCGCCGGAGTGTCACTGTACTGGAGTCTCTGGAAAACGGGGCGTCCGAACGGATTCTTGTTCTCCTCTGGGTAATTCGTGAGAAATTGTCCATCTCGTTCAATCACAAAGCCTGCTAGTCCACTCTCAAGGTCCGCTTCTGCATCCCAGGTCAGTTCGTTTCCACGAACGATGAGGTTCGTAGGCGCTGGCGGTGGAGTGTTGTCCTCCACCCCGGAATCGCTCATGTACCTTGTCCACGCCCGTGCGATAGTCTCGCTAGGAAGCCACACGGAGTTCGCCGTTATCAAAGAAAAATCAGCCTCAGCAAAGGCTTGAGACTCTATTTCTCCATCAGCGTTTAGCAGCGCAAGCCACGAACCACCCTTGGGCATTGCACGCAGTGGCTCGCTCGCGGTGTTCGGCAAACGCAACGTCAAACAAGCGTCGAACCACGGTATCGCAAGGTACCGCTGATTCCCGCAATCGTGACTCGATAATGGATCGATGGAGACGCAAACCAGCCCACCTTCGCCGCGAAGGATCCGGAAAAATGTTGCATTGCTTGACCAGACTCCTGAAAACCTGCCATCCTTGACCGTAACCCCCTCTTGCGTTCCGAGGTTGCACATGACGGGAACCTCAAGTGCCCCAGGAGAAATGGTAAAAGGTTTTGGTTTTCCCTCCGCTTCCATGAGCGGTGGCACCCCCGACCGGAGCCAAGCTGCGGCCACCCGTTGAGGATACAGCAACATCATTGCCCCAGCCCAATGTCCTCCACCGCTGTGTCCCCACAAGGCCCACGGGACCGTGCTCAACTCGGGGTGTCCCGACTGTGTCCCCAGATCTACGAGCGATCGCTGAAATGCCTCATCGGATCCGTTGCGAGGGTCGCACCAAAGTTGGCAGTTCGCTTTGTCGGGTTGCTCATACGAGGGTGACATCAAGGCGCATTGGTGCTTTTTGGCTAACGCCTGCCAATGCAGGTCGAATGCACCTGTCTGACCTGATTTGCAAGATCCCTCCCCGCATCCATGCTGATGGACAATCAGCCCTCGCAAAGTAGGCACACCAGGCGGAACCCAAATCGTATAACTCACCGGATAGCTAAGTCGGGTCGCGTACGAATCGACTTGGTAAGTAACCCGATAGTACGGCGGTTTTACTTCAATTGGGTTGGTGTAGATCGGTTCCTGCCCAACCATCCCGCTCAGCATCCATCGATCGCGCGATAGTTTGGCTGACTCCCAAACCGCATCCTCGATCATACCTGTCGGCTGTGGGCTATAAGCGGTCACGAACGACACGTTCGTTCTGTCCGGGATCTCGGACTCGTGGCCCGTGAGCGAAAACATGGCATTTACCATCAATCTTCGCAAATCTTCGCTTTGCCAATCCAACGACGCTCCAGCAGTCGTCGTAAACGAACGCCCAACTACTCCTGATGGTGCTGTGTAATTCTTGAACCATGCAAACGGCATCCGTGTTTCTTTGCGATCATCTGCAACTGGCGGATCGGACGGCAATAGCCCCGACAATACTTGTCCATGAAACAAGACGGTATCCCCGTCGGTCAGTCGTGAAACCGTATTGACGTCCGTATGGCAAAAGATCTTATCTCCTACTCCTTTTAACACAGGGTGATTGCGTAAGCCCCGATTCACAAGTGCCATGGTAGCTTCCTTTTGAAATGCCCCAAAGTGTGCTATCCATGTGTCTCCGAGGATCTGTTGCCCAAAACCTCCTGGCCATTCGTTGCTTTGGAAATCCCAATTCTTGAATTTGCTCGAACTGTCATTTGCATATCGAAACGCGTGGGTTGCATTGCGAATCCCCAACACCGGCTTTCCGGCGTTGACATAGTCGGCGATGTGCTGCATGTCCGCATCCGGCAGTTCCCGAAATCGAGCAAAGATCACCATCAAGTCGGCAGTCTTTAATGCAGCGAGTCCGGGAATATTCGTCCTGCAGTTGGGATTAATGGAGCCAGTATCCGGATCGATCGCATAGAGCACAGTGCACTTGAAGCCATGATGACGAGCAAGTATCTGAGCAAACATGCTCATCCCCTCTTCGGATCGGTAGTACTCCTCCCCCGTAACGAAAACAATGTGCTGGCCTTTTCCGATCCCCTCTTTTCCTTCGACAACCAACCAAGGGTCTGCCGCTACAACCTTGATCAAGAAAAGCAATAGCGACATGAGCAACGAGAGAATTGGAATTTTCATAATGGACATCATTGGCGGAGAGGATGAAAAAATGGCGATGGCTTCCAGGATCTTCAACAGACCACATAGAAATCAAATGGATCTCGTTCGCTTCACGTCAGTCGCC
>CAIXME010000198.1 GCA_903920425.1 uncultured Pirellula sp.
GCCAATCTTCAAGAAACTGATAGGTCTGGCTATTCCATTGGAGCCCGTTTGAGCTTTGAGCAAGTATGGGAAAGACTCGTAGAAACGACTTGGGCCCGAGAGCTTCAAGCCATCAGAAGATTTACGGACATTAAAGGAATCTGGCACGAATACACCGGCCACACTAGATATTTCAAGATTGCCTTTTAGTGCATTTCCATCAACAAAAGTCGGGGTGAACAACGGGCCATTAATGATCGGAAACGAATTGCCATTCGTTAATTCGGCAGTCACCCGTGAGTTGTTGGACCCCGAGTTTATGGGTGTGGAAACAACCTTGAGCTTTGAATTTTCTTCTCGATTGGTCAACGCAACTGTCGTTGATGGAGTGACACGCACTCGATCGGAGCCAGCACCCGTTATCATCGGTGGTTTGAATGTAATGTTACCGCCGAAAGTGACAGTGTACCTGTTACCGTCTTTGGAACGCACAACCGAGACAGAACCACCTGCTGCACCAATGTTACTGAGGGCATTCAAAGCTTTTTTCACGTCTTCCGCTGACGCACCAACAGGTAGCAGCGTGGTCGACTGGCCATTCCAACTTAGCGCAAAAACTTTGGAGTCATACAGCGTATTGACTCTCGTAGGAGTTCGATTGGCATAGTCGGCGATTTGAGCAAAAACCCCGTCGAAATATTCATATTTGAGCGGATTGGTCGGCTTGAATTCGGTTCTTGCGATACCAGGTCCGCTCCATTCGACCTTGAGGTTGTTTTCTGCGTCAGAAAATGGATGTTGATGCAGATAATTCACTTCCAATGTGACGACAGTTCCCGCCGTGAGTGTTCGCGTTCCAGTTGCAGACTGAGCGGTTTTGTCTTTGTTAACGACAACATCCGAGCCAAGCTTCAACGTAGCGGCATCGTTGTAAGCAGTAGATGATGTTGTTGCAGGAACCGTGGTGGTAACGAAAAAGCTGTAACTGCCAGTGGTCGGTACAGTAAATGTCGTCGTATAACGCAACGCATAATTCTTATCGGTTAAACGTTTACGAGCATCGATCGTGGATCCGACACTTAAAAATCCGGACTCGGGAAATCGAAATCTACTATTATCATAAGAATGATAATCATTCTGCCAAGTAACATCGGTGGACGGCGTAAATTGTCGTCGCGTCACGCCTGGACCTGACCAATCCAATCCAAACGATCTATTCTTGTCTCCTGCGCGACTAAACTCGATAACCACCGGAGATTCAATTCCTGCAGTTAGAGGCACCGTCAATTGCTGTTGACGAACGCTTGAAGCAAGTGTAACGGATTTATTACCTACAGCTAACGTAGAGTCGTACCACGCAGAACCCCCAACATCTGCATTCCAATAAAACGTATAGTCCCCCGACGTCGTAACCTTAATTGAAGTTTTATAGGTGATTAAATCTTGTTCGGTAGGATTCTGGACAATATTCGTAGGAAAGAAGCTTCTCGGTACGACTTCGATTTCTTGCTGAACTGCGAAAGACTGATTGGTCTGCCCGCTCTCAACCGTTATCAGCCCATTATTCGGATAAAATGTGTTGTTATATGAATCGCCATTGATGTTGGACGGGACGACTTTGCCACCGTCCGGAGCTTTCAATACGGTAAAATCCTCCCCGGTTCCAAATGCGTTATGCCTATCGATTTTCACAGGGCTATTAGTTTGACACACACTGCCGCGCGCGTAGTATCCGTAGTTATCACAATAACCGGAACCAGAGTTGCTCCATCCGTCCTCGGCCGTTAATAATCCGTAGCTGGAAGCCATCAAATTACGAGGCTCAAGTTGCTCCAATTGGACCAATCGGCTTCTTCGTTTTTGGATCAGCTTCTGAACGCGTGCGGCTTTGCTTTTCTTCGATTGAGCCGTTCGGGTTGTTCGCAGTAGTTCGTAGATGGTTTTCATGGTCAACTGGCTTTAAATATTCAGAAGCTATAAGCTCAAAAAATGAATTTGATTGGGTTTGGTTGTTCGGCGTTACTTGGATTCGTTCAGGAGTCGATCCCTGCTAACCGAACTCCAACGGGATTATGGATTGAATTGATTTGCCGCAAGGCAAAGTGTTTATCACAACCCGACGCGTTAGCGAGGGACGCGGAACCCCTCGCTAACGCGTCGGGTTGTGATAGTTGTGTTGACTAGCGGCAAGCCCATTGATGCAACAGTCTGGTCAGCGAGGGGCACAGAGTCCCTCGCTCACTTTTTGAAGTTACGCTATTTGGATTTAGGGCCGAAGGCCCGACACATCCTCTGCCGGTGCCGTGAGGCACCGGACTGCAATCTTCCTGGTTTTTAGGCCCGAAGGGCCGACACACTTTTCTCATGTGTCGCCCCTTCAGGGCTTGCTTCTCAGTTGGTATTCGCACCGTGGCTTATCAGCCACGGCTAGGGGCATGTCGGCCATTCAGGCCTAATCAGCGCAACTTCAAAACTCATGCTTCGGGTTGCGATCGAAGCAACAATTCGGCCTGTTAGCAGTATCGATACCAACGCAGCCAAGATCTTGCGCTTCGTGTTTAGTGTGTACTACTTCTTGTCCCCCACCTGAACTGGCATCGCCGATTTGGCGGTGGCTTGGATATAGCCCACGGTATCTGACAACGATCGTAGACTGCTTGATTGAGATTCGGGTGACGCATGATCGAGTGCGGCGATAGCGTTGCTCAGTCGCTCACGCAGTGCAGACAATGGATTCGCCACGCGTGAACCTTGAATCTCTTCTTCGAGCCGCTCGATGTAACAAGCCAACTCTCCTGACTTGCCCACCGGAGTAGGCAGCCCCGCTCGCCAGGCATCGCAAATCTCTTCGAGACTGGCCGCCACCTGAAACAACCATTGCCCCGCCGACACGTTCTTCAGCATGTCGGGCCCCATGGCATCCTGAATCGATTTCACAAACCCCGTAAAAAGGCTCTGGATCATGTTTACGCCCCCCTCGAGCCCCTCCTGCAACTTCTCCCGCGACTGTGGGTCGATCTCGATTCGGAACGGGCTGCCTTGGGCTCCTTGGTCGCTGGCCCCACGGCCGGTTTCCGATGCAGAGGATTCTTCAGGACTACTCATAAATAAGTTTCGTTTATCTCAAAAAGAGTGCTGATGGTTCAATTGGTGCGGGGGGCCTGAATTCCAAGCTCGGAATTCGGTTAATACGCCAAATCATCATGCGCAGACTGGCCTTGGGTTGCACCCGAAAATTTCCAAAAAGCAGATTTTCACCCGGCGGCATTTGGCCGCCACTCGTGAAAATTCAGATGAGTGGGCTGATGTTGGGTGGCGAGAAGGGGGATTTTCGAGGACAAGCTAATCCCTCATCCCTATTTTTTTTTGGGCAGCGTTCGTAGTCAAACTCAATGAAATGGTAGTGGTACTCGTACTCGATTTTTCGTCGGTCGACCGCGAGCACGAGCACGAGCACGAGCACGAGCACGAGCACGAGCACGAAAAACCAAAGGGGATTGGAACTTGTTGGGTACGACGCCGGGCTAGGATCGTTCCCAAGATCTTGCGCGGATTGCGGGAATGATCTGCTTGCCCGACTCCAACTGCGTTGTTTGGGGTACTCCGAGCTCCGCTGGCGACGAACCGACCCAAGTGGATTCGCGACCAGTGATCGCAATTTTGCCCGAACGGAGATTCACCTCCAGAAAACTAAAAAGCCCATTTTGGTATGGGCAGGTGCTGCTTTGAGCTGGGAACTTAGTATGCACCTCTGGTGGATAACTCGTGTGGCTAAATTGGTTCCCTACCCAATAATATGCCGCAGAATTGACGTGCCAGTAATGCACCCCACCTATCTCTAGCAATTCGTCGATGTGGGTGTGGCCATTGATCGCGACGAGAATGCGGTCCGACGCCGCGGTTAGCAACCCTTGAATGACCGACGCATTGTCGACACTCGATGGTCCTGCCAAAGGCTGATGACACAATACAATCATGGGCCCACCATGCTGCAATTCCCCCGTCAGCCACTCGATTTGATTCTCCGCAATGTGAGCAGGATATCCAGATCGGTGACCGGCAGGTCGATCGTTGCCGTCGAGCACGATCAATTTGATCCCGCGAACTTCCGTCGAGTAAAACCGGTTCTTCATCCCCCACGTTGCAACGACTTGCTCCGAAGTGCGTCCACCGTCCGTGTCATGATTCCCGATCACATGCAACGCAGTCGGATGCGATGCGTTGAAAGCGTCTGTGATGTGCTGGTTCTTGGCCACAGGAGTCGCAAAATCGCCAAGCTGAATCACCGCGTCAACGGACTGCTCTTTGCTCTCGTAAATGAAGCTCTCGAGTCGCTCCCGCGCGTCATGAATCAAGTCTTGATGCAGGTCGGCAATCAACCCAAACCGGACCGGCCGATCGTCAAAACGCCCCAGCCCCAGCGACGATGTTGCTAGAAAAGATGTGGCCGAAGCAAC
>CAIXME010000199.1 GCA_903920425.1 uncultured Pirellula sp.
TGTGTGAGGCCTGGTCCCTGAATAAGAACCGCAGTGATCGATTTTTCACACAGAGTCACAAAGGCACAGAGTTTTGGCGAGTGCGTAATTCTCTGTGGCTCTGCGTCTCTGTGTGAGGCCTGATCCCTGAATAAGAATCGCAACGATCGCGATATTCACGAAGAATAAAAAAATAGAGGTTTCAGCTACCAGTTATGGATCGCTGAAACCTCTGTGTTTTTTAATTGCAATGAAGCCCCGGGAGCTCCGGTGCTTAGGACTTGTTCGGCTTATTTGAGTTTCGTCAGATACTCGATCAAGTCCAAGAATTCCGTTGGAGCTACTGTAGCACCCAGGTTTTCTGGCATGCTGCTCTGCTTTGCAACCTTGCGCTCTTCGATATCCTCAATCTTGAGAGTCTTCGATTTACCTTCGGGCAATGAGAGTGTCAGCTCTGTCTTCGTTTCCGAAGCGACAAAGCCGGTGAGCACCTCGTCGTCCGTCGTTCGAATGATCTCGGTCAAGTACTTGGGGTCCATCTTGGCACTGGGCTCCACAATCGATTCAATCAGGTCATGTCGATTCAAACGTCCAGCGACTGTCGTCAACTCTGGGCCGAATGCATATCCCTTGCCCGAGATCTGATGGCAGTTTGCACAAACGCGAGCGAACACAGCTTTACCGTTCTCGGCGTTACCGCGAAGATTCTCGAGTGCCGCGTAAGCATTGTTGCGAGCAACTTGCGTTTTCGTTTCGGGAGCTTGCAACAAGATCTTGATTTGACGTTCTGCTGCAACGCCAGGACCGGATGTTGCCAAGTACTTCTCAATGGCCTTCAATCCTTCAGCATTCTTGTCGGCCAAAGCACCACTTTGGTAAAGTGGTTGCCAAGTGCCTTGCAAGGCCGCGATCGAATGTTCGGTAATGTACGACAGCCACTTGTCTTGCTTGGAGGCTGCCACTTCCATGACCGCTGCCACTGACGCTTCCGATTGGATATAGCTGAGCGCCCGGACGGCTTCAGCTCGCACGCGTGGGTTTTCGTCGCGGGCGGCTTTTTCAAAGATGTTGATCGCATTTGGAATCAACCGTTGCAAGTCGGACACAACGTGCACTGCTGCTGCACGGGCGCGCGGTTCTTTGCAATCCAGCACCGATTGGATCAACGCATTGTCGACCACGTGGTGTGCTTGCAGAACCCACAGTGCTTCGGTCAACAGTCGGTCATGTTCAGGGTCGTTGGCAGGTAGTTTTGCAACCCATGCCTTGACGGCACTGACAACACGATCGGTTGGTCGTCCATTGAGCTCGAGACGTACTCGATAGCGTGTGCGAGGTTCGTAGGCTCGAAGTTGCTCAAGCAATTCTGATTCGGTTTTGCCGAATTGGGTAACTGGCTTTACCAATGGACGATCCTTGGCTACCAAACGGTAGATTCGGCCTCGAACGTGATCGCGATTTGGGTCCCGTTGCGAGTACTGCATGTGCCCGATCAGAGCATTGCACCAATCGCCGAACCACAAAGCGCCGTCAGGTCCAATCTGAGGATCTGCAGGGCGGAAGTTCTTGTCTTTGCTGCGGATCAAGTCGTTGGGTTTGCCATCATCATTCATGATTCGCTCACCGGCAAAACCAGCTCCATCGTCGCGAACGCGAAAGCGAGGCATGCCGTTCATGTTGATCACGCATGCGTACGTAAATTGCCCTTGGAATGAATCAGGGAAATGCTTGGAGTAGATGAACTCGTTTCCAAGTGCGGGGCGCATTCCTTGGTTGTCGAAAATCGCATCCAGGCCACGGCGTGGTCCGATTTGATTTCCGGAGAGGGCGGTCGCCCAATGCTGCTGCGCATTGGTTCCGTCTCCCACAACGCCTTGTCCCCATGGGTCGAACGTCATGCACCATGGATTCCCGTAACCCGGGGTAGTGAATCGGCTGATCTCAAATGTTTTGGGATCCAATACAAACGAGCCGGCGGCTCCTGACCATCGCTTTGGCCCCCATGGGGTTTCCAATGTTGTGCTCATGGCTACGCCTTCGAGCATATGGACCAATCCGCCGTGCGAGAATTCGAATGCTCCAATGGTATGGTGTGTATCATCTGTTCCCCATCCATCGATGAGTTCGACGACTTCGTCAGCCTTATCGTCTCCATCGGAATCCTTGAGCCAAATCAAACGAGGTTGGTCCACAACGAGTACCCCGCCATTAAAAAACTCAAAGCCTGTTGGGCAGTGTAGTTTGTCGTAGAACGTAGTGCTCTTGTCCGCTTTTCCATCGCCATCGGTGTCTTCCAAAATCAACAATCGGTCGTCTGGTCGCTTGTCACCTGGACGCCATTGTGGGTAGGTTGGCATGCATGCGACCCAGAGTCGGCCTCGACTATCGAAGTTCAGCTGTACAGGTTTGGCCAACTCAGGAAACTTGGTTTCGTCGGCGAACAATTTGATTTCAAGCCCATCGGCCACTTCCGTGGATGCGATGAATTCATCAGGTGATAGGTACTTGAGCTCTTCAGGTTCTGAGTAATTTTGGCGAGGGTCACCAAAGCGAGTTTCAGGAACCATCAACGCTTCAGTGACGCTGTCGTCAACTGGCTTGGGTGTCTTGCCAGCAGCAAGATCCCAAATAAACTCATCGCGCAATTTTGCCATCGCGCGTATCTTCAAATACTCGCGAGGGAATGTTTCGTGGTCCCATGTTCTACGTCCTCCGTAAACGTACCAGCCGTTGAGCATGCGGTAGTCTTGCGCGTGAACCCAGCTCTTGTCGTTGACTGCAGTTCGGACTTTTTCCAATAGCTCCGCTTTCGGCTCAGATGCTTTACCAAAGAGTCCTTCATCAAGTAGTTTGCCTAGGAGTTGGTCTCCTTTGCTGATCAATGAAAAACCAGCAAGCGTGTATTGGCACTTGGGTTCCGCATCAAACGCAGTCTTTGTCGCTTGGAACAAATCGACAACAGGCGCGTTGGCTTCTTTGCCAACTTGCTTTACCACATCGACGTAGCGAGCAATATTTGCATTGATCTCGTCAGCGTTGGGCATCAATGGGTCGTTGGTGTTTTCGAAAGCAACTGGCGTTACAAGAACAAAGCGAACAGTGCTTCCTGAGTCATCGCGCGTGTAGCGTTCCGAGAACTGCTTCAAGAAACTCAAGTAAGCTCGTTTGAAACCATCGGTGTTCTTTTCGCCAGCGTACGATTCGTTGTATCCGAAGAAACAAAGAACGGTATCCGGTGAGAAAGAATACAACGGGTCATCTAGCAAATCGTAGTTGCCGGGCCGTTGGCGGTTTCCGACTTCATCTGCTGGTCGTGCAAAGTTGCGAACGATGAGTTTCTTTTCTGGGAAACGTAGATGGAGTCTGGATTCAAAATTGCCGTAGAGGTTCATTTTCTCTGCGGTCGAATTGCCTACAAACGCAATGCGTTCGCCATCGAAAAACTCGAGTGGGAGCGTGGAGTTTTTTAGGTCAGGCCTTTTGGGCCTTGGTCCAAGCTTCAGCAGTTCTTTGCCCGGCACTTCTTTATCTTCGGCAGGCAAATGGGAGGGCAAGCATACGGCCAATACGGCCATACAGGTAAAGACAAATCGGCGAAAGATGGCCGTGGCATTTGCTCGTTGCATAGACATGGTTCCGGCGGGGTTATGGAAAGGAAGGTTGAGGTCGACAAAAAAAATGGCGAGTTCACTATGGTAGTTGAACTCGCCCGTAGATTCAAAGCTTCTGCTTTACTCGTCCATGACGTCGGTTTCACGGCTTTTCGCTAAATCGCCGACCGCACTCTCAAATTTCTTGGTCAGCTCTTGGATTTCTTCCTTGGCCTTGTCGCGATCGTCTTCGCTGATCAGCTTTTCTTTTTCCTCAGTTTCGACAGCCTTGTTGGCGTCGCGTCGCACGTTTCGAATCGAGACCCGCGATTCTTCGGATAGTTCTTTGATGCGTGCAACCAGTTTCTTGCGGACATCGGTGCTCAACGGTGGAATGTTGATCCGAATGATTCGGCCGTCATTTTGAGGATTGAGTCCCAATTCGCTCGCGACGATCGCTTTTTCGATGTCTTTGATGGTGCTGGGGTCGAAAGGACGAATGACGAGTTGCTGAGGTTCAGGAGCTCCCACGCTAGCAAGTTGCTTGAGAGGTGTCTGCGATCCGTACACCGTTACTTTGACGGAGTCGAGCAAGCCTGGAGTGGCGCGACCAGTACGTATACCAGCAAGGTTGTTCTTAAGCACGCTCAGTGCCTTATCCATACGTTCTTCGGCATCCAACAAGATGTCTTCGACGCTCATATCGTATCTCCTAAAGGGAAAAGAGGATTTAAGTGGGAGGCAGGGGCCGCAATCAAGAAGCGTTGATGAGGATACGTTCCCCAGTCGCAGATCGGGGACTGATCCGAGTTCCAACCTTTTGGCCGCTGACTGCTTTGACGATGTTGCCGTCCTTTTTGAAATTGAAAATCAGGATTGGCAACTGGTGGGTTCTGCATTGCGCGATGGCGGTCGAGTCCATCACTTTGAGATTTTTTTCGATAACCGTATCGTAATCGAGTTCACGATACAAAATGGCATGCGGGTTCTTTTCGGGGTCTTCGCTGTACACCCCGTCGACTCGCGTTGCTTTGAGGACGATATCTGCATCGAGTTCCAAGCCGCGGTTTGCAGCAGCCGTATCGGTGGTGACATAGGGTGCACCGGTCCCAGCAGCGAGAATTACAATGCGTCCTTTTTCCAAGTGACGGATAGCGCGGCGTCGGATGAAAGGTTCGGCAACACCATCCATTTTGATCGCGGACATGACCCGCGTTGCGCACCCGATATGTTCAAGCGCGTCTTGCATGGCCAGTGCATTGATTACCGTGGCCAGCATACCCATATAGTGAGCGGTTGCTTCTTGGATCATTTCGCCGCTGGAGCCTTTGAACTGTGCTCCGCGTAGAATGTTGCCGCCGCCGACCACCAAGGCAATCTGGCAACCCAAAGCGTGGGCTTGCTTTACCTGCTTTGCGATCACCGTCACTTCGTCCATGCTGATCCCGCGTTCTCCGGTATGAGCCAAGCTTTCGCCGCTCAACTTCAAAATGACGCGACGGTACTGGGGACGCTGCTTTTCTGGCGATTCCTCTGGCATTTTGCTATTTTGGTCTTCGAAGAGTGTGGGACAAGCCTGGCAAAGCGTCGTTCGCGTTACCGTTCCTGGCGATGTCCCAATAATAACCGGAAATCGTCACAGCCACGAGCAGGGGATTGGGCTGACGCGTGTTCTTTTGTAGTTTTAACGGGGCTTGTCGAGCAGGTCTGTCGGCGGTTAGGCTACATGCGTTCAAGTTTCTCTGTCAGTTTTTCAATGGGTTAGGGTTCGGAGCAATGAAGTTATTCGAAGGCAAGAAGG
Organism: uncultured Pirellula sp.; assembly: GCA_903920425.1. Taxonomy (GTDB): domain Bacteria; phylum Planctomycetota; class Planctomycetia; order Pirellulales; family Pirellulaceae; genus JBKCUI01. The sequence goes on from CAIXME010000199.1 coordinate 5,371, forward strand.
GATTGATTCTCGGAGTTGCAAATGACCGTTCCATCGCATGGGCGATCGCTCGCGAAATCATGGAACACGGCGGGATTTGCGGCTTTTCTCATCTTCCGGACAAAGCAGACGATGACAAGAAAAAGAACCGCATGCGTGTCTCCAAGTGCACCGCGGAATATCCTTCGCAAACTGCTTTTCTCGAACCACTTGATGTTCAAGATGACGATCAAGTCAATGCGTTCATGAAGATGGCCGGCGAAAAGATGGGCAATATCGACTTTTTGCTCCATTCCATCGCATTTGCTGACCGGGATGACCTGTCTCGCGATACGGTCGAAACCAGTCGGTCAGGGTTCAAGCTGGCCATGGATGTGAGTGTCTATAGCTTGATTTCCGTCACGAACGCCGCTCGTCCTCTATTGAATCCAGACGCGTCGGTGCTGGCCATGACTTATTTTGGTGGCGAAAAGTGCGTGCCGGGCTACAACGTTATGGGTATTTGCAAAGCGGCCCTCGACGCAACAGTACGTTACCTTGCATACGATCTGGGCCCCAAGAGCATTCGCGTCAATGCCGTGAGCGCAGGCCCTCTGAAGACGCTGGCTGGTGTTGCCGCCGGTGTTGGTGAAATGCAAGAATACTACGGATATGTCGCACCGATGGGGCGATGTGTTACGCACGAAGAAGTTGGCCGGTCCGGCGCGTATTTGCTGAGCAACTACAGCGGCGGAATCACCGGTGAAATCTTGCACGTGGATGCCGGTTACAACATCATGGGCAGCCCTGGTCGGCTCCTCTACGAATTCGCAAAGAAACCGTAATCGAAAGACTATTATTTGCGTCCCTAAAAACTCCGGTTGTCAAGCTTGTGGAGAGTGTATACACTTCGACTCTCCAAGGACGCGAAAGCGACTTTCGGTGAAAAAAGACTGCCCCGTGGTGTAATTGGCAACACAAGGGATTTTGGTTCCTTTATTCTAGGTTCGAGTCCTAGCGGGGTAGCTTCAAATCAACTCCAGCCCGGTATTTACCGGGCTTTTTTCATTTACAGATCGTGAATCAAACATGCCAAAAATCCAGGCTTTCCGCGGGTTACGGTACAATTTGGCCCAGGTTGGTTCTCTTTCCAATTGCATTGCCCCTCCCTACGACGTCGTGGATGCCCAGCTCCAAGAGCACCTTTACGGGCTCTCTCCTTTCAATTTTCTCCGTCTGGAGCTCAATCGACGCGAAGACCAAGATCAAGATGAAAATGCGATTTACCAACGCGCCGCTCGCATCTACCGATCGTGGCGAAGCGAAGGGATTTTCCAAACCGAACCTGATCCAGCAATCTACGTCTATCATCAAGAGTTCGAAATTGCTGGCAAAAAGCTAACACGCCGCGGGTTTATGGCTCGCGTTCGGCTCGAACGGTTCGGCGAAGGAAAAATTTACCCTCACGAACAAACCCATGCCAAAGCGAAAGACGACCGGTTGCGGCTAACTCGCGCAACGCAAGCGAATCTGTCTCAAATTTTTGGGCTTTATCCCGACCCCGATAACGCGATCCAAGAAATCCTCGAGCAAAAGATCACCAGCGTCCACGGGCTGGAAGCTACAGATCACCTTGGCGTTGTTCACCGCATGTGGCCGGTAAGCGATGTGAAAACGATCCAGCAAGTCATGGCTCTGATCGACGAGAAGGAGATGTTCGTCGCTGATGGCCACCATCGATACGAAACCGCATGCAACTACCGCGATGAATTGAACGCGCAGTCTCCATTGCCAGACACGCATCCCGCAAACTTTGTGCTGACGATGCTTGTCAGCATGAGCGATCCCGGCCTGGTCGTATTGCCAACGCATCGTTTGTTATCGGGTGTAAACCCTCTAACCACCGCTGAGCTGCACGAAAAACTTTCTCCCTACTTTGATTGCGAGATCGTTGGCAGCGGTCCGGAAAGCACCGGCTCAGTGTGGGCTGAAATGGATCGGCTCGACGAGCAACTCATCATGGCGATCTACTCGAAAGCCTCTGGCGAATGGACTCGCATCTCTGCCAAGCAAGAAGCAGCTGACCGCATGGCCGCGATTTCCTCAGATCACTCGCCCCAGTGGCAAGAACTCGGCGTCGCGGTTCTTCATCGATTGGTCTTCGAGGACTTGCTCGGGATTAAAAATGCTCCCAATCCAACCTATGTGCACCTTGTTCAGGAAGTGATCGACGGACTGCAGGGGAAACTCGAAGGTAATCTCGATTACCCTTTGGCTGCCATGGTGATGCCCGCGACACTGGATTACATTCGCGATATCTCGCTTAATCAAGAACGCATGCCAGCCAAGAGCACCTATTTCTATCCCAAGCTCGTTTCGGGGCTGGTAGTGCACCCGCTGGCTTAACGGTTCTCCAGCACAGTGAGATGCTTGTGCTAGTTCTAGATTTCGCAAAGCCACACCTGTCCCTGCGCCAGCCGGTCCTTGGCTGAGTATCTGCCAATCCGTCGCCCCCCACTTTAAAGCATGTTCACTGGCTGCAGGCCAGAGAACATGCGATATCGGGATGCGATCATGACGCTCGGTACATCTACCATTTCATTGAGTAAGAGTAAACCATCTTTGATCAGGTTGAAGCCGACCAAACAAGCGTCGATGTGTTGTCACGTCGTCAACTAATGCGCTGAGAAATATCGTTGCGAATCTACTTGTTCCAGCGGACTGCAGTTTCCGCGACCCGTTGTCCGAGCAAAACGGCTGTTTCGCGGTCGCCAGGACCGATGTTGGGTTGATCAATATTCGACTGAGCCATTGCGCCGGAGTAACTGGACAGTCGGTTGATTTTGTCCGGAGTTGCACCTTGAGGTGTAATCCCCGTACCGACCCAAATCATGCCGTGTTGCATTCCATTGATCATCAGGCCCGCGAGGGTGTTCAGCTTGTCGCCTGACAGTCCTTGGGAGTGAGTAAAGCCTGCGCCAATCTTGTTTTTCCAGCCTTGTTGGTACCAAATGCCGCCACATCCATCGATGAAATTCTTGAACTGTGCCGCGTATCCTCCCATGTACGTTGGCGTGCCAAAAACGATGGCGTCCGCTTCATTGAGGGCTGCAATGATGGAGTCGTTCTTCCAACGCCCTTCGTGAATATCTTCACCCAAGATACGCAGCAATTTCACTTCGGTACCTGCGACCGACTTGGCTCCTTCTGCTACCGCTTCCGCAACCTGTTGTGTGTGCCCGGTGGCCGAAAAATAAACGATGGCGATCTTTGTCATTCGAAACAAGTTCCTCAAAAAAGGTTATTGGCATAAGTAAAACGAGCTCAACTTGCGTGAAACCGTTGCGTGCAAGTTTACCAAGTCTAAAATGGTCATGGTGTTCGGACAAGTTCGCACTTTTGCGTTGGGTACTTACCAGAAAGTAAGCACATTTTGACTAAGTTATCTTCTGAACCCACCCATGGTTGCCCGGTTGAAGCCACGCTAGAGGTCATCGGTGGTAAATGGAAGGTGCTGATCCTATACCATTTATCAACGAACGGTACCCATCGTTTCGCTGAGTTGCGCCGCCGCATAACAGGCGTTAGCGAGCGAATGCTAACACAGCAATTGCGCGAGCTTGAACGCGCTGGCATCGTCCAGCGTCAAGTCTTTCCGGAGGTCCCTGTGAAGGTGGAGTACTCCCTGTCGCATTATGGAACGACGTTGCAGCCTATCTTGGATGTGATGAGCGATTGGGGCAGCAATCACCTCAATCGATCCAAACCATCGTAAATGGCCCCGCATGCAGCATCCGTTGGGCTGTATGCTTTGCAAAGAACATTAACAAAGACAAACATCATGAAACGCGGCTATCCACTACGCTACCTGTGCTTAAGCATCGTTTGCATTTTATGCAATGCTCCAACCCTTTTGTTTGCGTGGCAGGAGGCTTCTGCTGGACACCAAGTGCAGCAGTTGGAAGGTTGGACCTTGAAGGTCTCTAACCAGTTGCTTGAACAGCAAAACGCCGAAACCGAACAAGCGATCGCTTTGCTCGCACAGCAGCTTCAAGAGATCAAGCGGGTTTTGCCAGCGAAAGCGGTTTTGGAATTGCAGAAAGTGCCTCTCTGGCTGAACCCTGAATACCCCGGCGTACCTCCGCGCGCAGAATACCATCCTGGCGCTGGATGGTTGCGAGAGAATAAACGCGATCCTAGCATGGAAAAAGGTGTCGAATTCACCAACGTTCGGATCTTTGAGAGTGAAACAAAACGGATGCCCAATTTTGCGCTGCATGAACTAGCGCATGCTTTTCACGATCGTGTACTTTCGAAAGGATTCGACAACGGGGACATTGTGAAAGCCTTTGAAAGCGCAAAGTCGGCCGGTTTGTACGAACGTGTTGAGCAGAGATTTGGAGATGGTAGATCCGCATTCGTTCGTGCTTATGCTTTATCGAGTCCCATGGAGTATTTCGCCGAAAGCACGGAAGCGTACTTCTCAACCAACGACTTCTATCCTTTCACCCGTGAGCAGCTTGCCAAGCATGACCCGTCGATGTTGGCATTGCTGAAATCGGTTTGGGGCGATTGATTTCACCATGGTCCTCTTTGCTTCGTTCGGGGTTTCAATTGACACCAGCGATTTTTTACCACGAAGCACGCGAAGAGCACGAAGAGCACGAAGAGAATCAGAGAATGGTTCTTCTGATAATCTCTCTTCATTTATAGATCGTCGACGCTTTTGTTCGTCGGTATCGTGCTTTGATAGGCATGTGAAATTGCGTGTAGCCCAATCTATTACGCGATTCGAATGTACCTCGGATCTTACCTTCGTGCTCTCGGTGTCCTTCGTGGTGGAAATTAATCCCTGTCGCAGCAAAGGTTGTGGTAACGAAGTCAGGTCGTGCGTTACGGAACGGAGCAAATGAAA